>PWQI01000132.1 GCA_003556805.1 Trueperaceae bacterium
AGCACGTCGACGACGGGCGCCGGGAGGTCGAGGACGGGCGCCATGCCGGCGCGAGCGATCGGGGCGCCCGGGAGCAGCGCACGCGCACCCTCGAGCGTGGCGGGTGCTTCGTCCATGAACGCCCTCGACCACTCGTCGCCACCTGGATGTGGGCCGACGAAGTACGCGACGCCCGCGCCTGGGTCGGTGACGTAGGCCGCGTGGCTCGGGGCCGGTTGGCGCTCCGAGAACGCCGCGCGCTGCGCGCCGGCGACGAGCATGCCGGCGCTCGCACCGACCAGGAGGACGGGGAGCAACCAGGGGTGGGGACCGCGGAGCGCGTCGAGCAGCGGCGTCAGCGACCAGGCGGCCAGCGCGGTGAGCACGAGCGCGGGCGCCGCGAGGTGGACGCCGAGCGCGATGAAGCCCTCGGCGATGAACGGCGGCACCAGCACGAGCGTCGGCAGCGCGCCGATGGTCAGGGCCCAGGCGTGCCACGGGGCACGGCCGGGTCGGTCGCGCGACGCGACGACGGCGAGCGCGGCGGCGAGCGCTCCGAGCACCGGCAGCGTCGGGAGGTAACTGGCGCCTGGGAGGAAGAGCGCCGAGGCGACAGCGAGGACCGTCCACACCAGCGCGCCGCCCAGCCCGAGTGCGAGCGGCGTCGCGGCCAGGCGCGCGGTCCGCGCGACGAACCAGGTGCAGGCCAGCGCCGCGAGCGCCAGACCCGCCATGGCGGTCTCCACCCGGTACGGGGCGGCGATCCACCGCTCGGCGAGGGCCGGTTGCGCCGCCTCGAGCATCGCAACGAGGAGGATGCCGAGCCCGACGACCAAGGCGGCAGCGAGGAGGGCGGCGAAGGCACCGAGCGCCACGCCGCGCAGGCGCACGAACCCACGCCGGCGCGCAGCGAGCGTCACCGCGATCCACAGCGCCGCGGCCACGAGGGCCAATGGCAGGGCGAACGCCTGCGGGTAGCGCACGATCCAGCGCCGCATCACGTCGACGAACACCGCGTCGCCGCGCGTCTCGGCGAGCGCGCCCAGGTCGGCGTCGCCGAAGTGCCGCGTCAGGGCGAGCACGTGCTCGGCGTGGTGCTGCAGGCTGCGCAGGCTGAGCGTGTCCAGCGCGTCGCGCGGCGTGTGGTAGTGCGCGGCGTCGCGGATGAACGCGAGGTTGAAGCCGGGCAGGCCGCGCTCGGCGAAGACGGTGAAGTCGGTGTCGTTCGGGAGGAGCTCGTACACCGCCGTCGCCAGCGAGCTCGCGTTCGGGTAGGGGACGACGTCGGCGAACGCGCGCATGAGCGCGTGGCTCGGCCCGCTCGTTTCGACCAGCACCGACGGGCCGCTGCTGCCGCGCGCCTCGAGGTTGACCACGAGGCCCACGTCGGCGATCCAGGGGTGCTCGGCCGCGAACGCCTCGGCGCCCAGCAGACCGATCTCCTCGGCGTCGCTGAAGAGGACGATCACGTCGTTCGCTAGCGGCGGACCGCTGGTGATCGCGCGTAGGGCCTCGAGGATGGCTGCGACGGCCGCCATGTTGTCCGCCGCTCCAGGCCCCGTCGGGACGGAGTCGTAGTGCGCCATGAGGAGCACCGCGGAGTCGCCCTGGTGGCCCGGCAAGCGGCCGAGGACGTTGTCGACCAGCGCAACGGTGGCGCCGCCGAAGCGCTCGCTCACGGCGATCGTGCGTTGGACCTCGGTCTCGAGGCCGAGATCCGACAGGGCGGCGAGGAGGCCGTCGCGCACCGCGTGGTTCGCCGCCGACCCGGTCGGATGTGGTTCGGCTGCGAGCGTTGCGACGATCGGCGCAGCCCGCTCGGCCGAGACCGCCTCGGGCGGGGCGGCCGTGGGGACAACGGCCGGTGGTCGCTGCGCTGCGAGCGCAGCGATGACCACGAGCGAGATGAGTCCGAGGCGGACGAGATCGCCCCGACGGCGGTCGGCGGTCGGCGTGGTCACCGAGTGCTCCTGTGGACGCGGCGACGCGTCGTTCGTGCGCCTAGGGCTAGAACCGCTCCGTGAGCCAAGCGCTGATCGTGTCCAGGAACCCGGGCACGAACGCCATCTCGAGCGACAGGTACTCGTCGACGTTGCCCGTGACGGCCTCTTGCAGCAGGTGGTTCGCCTGCGGGAGGACGACCACGGTGACGTCGTCGTTCCCGGCCTCCGCCAACGCCGCCTCGAAGGGGGCCAGGTTCTGCTCCAGGTCGACCTGGACGTCGAGCTCGCCGAACAGCACGAGCGTCGGCGCCGTGATCCTGCGCAGGTCGTCACGCGGGTCGTAGGTCATGAAGAAGCTCAGCCACGGGCTCTGGAGCGCGGCCATCGTCGCCTCCACCTGCTGCGCGACGACGGCGTCGACGTTGCCGAGCTGGGCGCGCTGCGCCTCCGGTAGTTCCGCGATCTGATCGGTGACGTGTTCCACCGCAAGCGCCTCGAGCGCCTCCCAGTCCTCGGCGATCGCGTGCGCGATGAACGCACGCTGGAGCGCGACGGCCTCGTCGATCTCGGCCCGGCTCGCACCGGAGGCGGTGGCGATGCGCTCGACCTGGGTGACGACGATCTCCGAGTACGGCAGCGCGGGGCCGGCCATGGCGATCATGAACGCCACCTCGTCGGGCACCGTGGCCGCGACGCGACCGACGATCACGGAACCTTCGCTGTGCCCAAGCAGCCCGACGCGCACGGCGTCGACGCGTTCCACCCCGGCGAGGTACCGCAGCGCCGCCGTGACGTCGTCGGCGAGGTCGGCCGTGGTGGCGCTCTCGTGGTCGCCGCCCGAGCGGCCGATGCCGCGCTCGTCGAAGCGCAGCACGGCGACGCCTGCGCGAGTGAGGTGGTCGGCGAGCCAACGCAACGGCGCGTAGCCCGGCATGCCCGGGTTGACGCCGTCGCGGTCCTGGGCGCCGCTGCCCGACACGATCACGATCGCAGGTACCAGGCCGTCGCCCGGGGGGAGCGTCAGGATGCCGGCCAGCGTGTGCTCGCCGGCGTCGATGGTGACTTCGGACACCTCGAACGGAAGGTCTTCCGGTGCTGCGGCCTCGGCCTCGGGGAGGAGCACCTCGAGACCCAGGAGCACCTGGTTGGTGGCCGCGTTGGCGGTCGACACGAACGCAGGTTGGGTTGCCTGGGCGAGCACGAGCACCGTGTGGCCGCCACGCTCGAGGCTGATGGCGGCGACGATGTCGTCACCGACCTGGTAGATGCGCTGCGTCCAGGTGCCGCTCGGCAGCGGCACCGCGGTGGCCTGCAGCGGCGCGGCCGCGAACGCGGCGTCGAGGCTCGGGGCGACCAGGATCGCGAGCGCCGCTGCCACGACGTCGGCCTCGGCACCGATCGGGGCGAGCACGTGCAAGACGGCGGTGGGTTCGCTGTGCTCGAGCGTGAGGACGTCGGGAGTTGCGCTCACCGTCCAGTCGGCCGGGAGGGGCGCCGAGAAGCGACCCTGCGGGTCGTCGTACCGATCCTGTGCGACGACGGTTCCGGCGAGGGCCAGGGTGACGAGCAGGACGATGGAGGCGATCGTGCGGGCCGGGTGGTTGCGTTCCATGCTCGAGGCTCCTTCGGCGCGTGCGCGGCGCATGGGGCTCAGAACTCCTCGCGGCCGAAGCGCCACAGTGCGACGGCGAGGAAGAGGAGGGTGGCGAGCGCGGTGGAGACGAGCGGCCAGGGCGAGAGCAGCGGGCCGCCCTGGGCGACGAACAGGGCCAACCGCCCGAGCAGCCACGGGCCGAGCTCGCCGAGGCCGCTCCACGCGGCGATCAGCATGTCGCCGGCGACGAGCGAAACCAACGGCACGGCCAGCACCACGCCGCGCTGCTGCACCAGCGTGCCGAGCATCAGAGCGAGGGCGAGGTACCACAGCAGGCCGAGCGCGAGGATGCCGACGGCGGCGGCGAAGCGCGCGGCGTCGAGCGGGGCACCGGCCTCGAGCGAGAGCGCACCGTACGCGATCAGCGACGGGATCGCCACGGCGCTCACGAGCATCCCGAGCGCGAGGGCGACGAACTTGCTGAGCACGAAGGCGCTGCGAGACACGGGCTTGGAGAGCACCCAGGCGGCGGTGCCGAGCTGGCGCTCGCCGATGATCGCGCCTTGCGCGAGGATGACCACGCCGGCGTAGGGGATCAAGGCGGAGAGGTTGAAGAACATGTCGAGTGCGGCATCGAAGGTGCCGCCGAGCTCGGTCGTGAACAGGTCGCGCATGAACACGAGCGGCAGCGTGAGCAGACCGTTCAAGAGCGCGATCCACAGCACCACCTGCACCCAACCCGTGCGTGTGCGCGTCCACGTCGCGAGCTCTTTGCGGAGCAGGTTGGCGAAGCCGCGGCGCCAGCCGTGCTCGGTGACGCGCTCGAGCGGAGCCGCGGTCGCCGCTCCGGGTGCGGCGTCTGCGGCGCGGCTCATGCTGCGCCCCGATGGCCGTCGACGAGCTGGAGGAAGACTTCCTCGAGCTCGAAGCTACGCCGACGGTAGCAGGTGACGATGGCGCCCGGCACCTCGAGCGCCACGCGCAACAGCTGCGCCTCGGCGGCCTCGACGTCGTGCACGCGCACGTGCAGGACGGGACCGTCGCCGTTCGCGTGGGCCTCCACCGCGTCGACCCACGGCAGCGGTGCGAGGGCGTCGGTGACCCCGTCGATCGCGCCTCGCACCCCGAGCTCGAACGTCGTGGCCCCGTCGCCGGCGAGCAGCTCGCGGGTTGGGGCGTGGGCGACGAGGCGGCCGTGGTCGAGGATCGCGACGCGGTCGGCCACGCGTTGGACGTCGTCGAGGATGTGGGTCGAGAAGAAGATGGTGGTGCGCTCGCGCAGGCGTTCGAGCACGGCCAGCACGGCCTTGCGGCCGGCCGGGTCGAGCGCCGCGGCCGGTTCGTCCATCAGCAGCAGGTCGGGCTCGTTGACGTTGGCCTGGGCGATGCCGAG
>PWQI01000287.1 GCA_003556805.1 Trueperaceae bacterium
ACGGTGACGGTGGTGGCGGTGCCGCCTTGGGCGAGGGCGCCCGCCGCGAGCGCACCTAGGAGCGCCGCAGCCGCGAGCCCCACCCAGCGCCGCGGCACGCGGCGCTCACTCCCCCGTGAGCGCGAACTGGTCCGCCGAGTACGTGGTGGGGACGGTGGCGTCGATGGCCTCGACGAAGCGGAAGCGCACGTCCTGGCGGATGCGGTCGGTCTCGAGACGCACGCCCGCGGACTCGTCGACGGCCAGCGCGGGAGCGCCCAGCACCTCTGCGACCTCCTCGTCGTCGTCGTAGAACACCACGTCGCCGCGGCTGGTGATCGGGCCGTCGACCACGACCACGTCGCCGATGGCGTAGAGCGCCTTCAGTTCGGTCAGCACGCGGATCTCGTCGGCCTCGATCGTCAGCGGACCCTCGTCGCCCTGGCGCGTCACCAGCGCCCGGCCGTCCTCGGAGGTGAGTTGGCCCAGGTCGCGCGCCTCCTCGAACAGCAGCCGCTCCGCCTCGGCGGTCTGGTCGCCGTTCACGAGCAGCACGCTCCCCTCCGAGACGCTGATGTCGGTGTCGACGTCGAACACCACCTGCTCGGCGGTGATCACGACCTCGTCCTCCCCCTCGGTGGCCGGCGCGATCACCACCGTTGCGCTGCCCGACAGGACGCCGAGGCCGGTTGCCTCGCTGTACGCCAGGCGCTCGCCGGTGGCGCTCAGGCGCCCGCGCGTGACGACGATGCCGCCGTCGAAGTCGGCCTCGCGCTGCCCCTGCGCCTGCGACAGCAACACCTCGTCGGGCGCGCGCAGTTCGGCGCGCGGCGCCCGGATGGTGAGCGTCGAGACCGTGGCGACGATGCCGTCGGGCTCGGGGTGCTCGTACACGATCGGGCCGAAGCGCAGGTTGCCGCTCTGGGTGCCGCCGGAGGAGTCGATGGTGATCAACCGGCGCTCGAGCGCCTCGCCCTCGAGCGCCTCGCCCTCGAGCGCCTCGCCCTCGAGCGGTGGGTCGTCCGCCGACGAGTCGGCTTGGGACAGCGCCACGCCGAACGCGAGGAGGAGGGTCGCCGCCAGGAGCGCGACGCGCGTCGTGATCGTGTGTCGGTGGGTGACGATGAGCGTCTTCGGCACGGTGTGTCCTCTCGGATCCAGGGTCATTCGGCGGGAGCGCGTTCCGCCTCGAAGGTGGCGTAGCCGACCGTGCCGGGGCCGCCGGCCTCGAACTCGGTGAAGTCGAACGCGATGCGCATGTCCTCGTACACGCCGTCGAGACCGTCGCCGGTGATCGTCGCACGGGGCACCTCGAAGCGCGCCGCGCGTTGGTCGATGCGCACCTGCCGCCCTTCGCGCGCCGCCATGTCGAGCACCAGGCCATCGGCCTGCAGCACCGCCTGCAGCGCATCGCCGCGCAGGTCGTCGTTGCGGTCGATCACGACCTCGTCGCCGGTGAGCGTGAAGTCGACCTCTCCGGCCACGCTGCGGGCGCCGTCGCGCAGGTCGAACAGGGTGGTCGTCTCGGCCGTCGGGTCGTACGACGCCTCGGGTACGACGAACGTCCAGATCGCGTCAGGGTCGGCCTCGGGGAAGAGTGTCAGCCGGGCCTCGAAGAGCCGGATGCTGGCGTCGGGCGGATCGGTGCGACGGTCCGGCAGCGCGGTCAACGCCACGAGGACGATGAGCACGGCTGCGAGCGCGACGACGGTCCACCTGAGCACGCGTCCACGATACCAGCGCGCTCGTGAACGGCCGATGACGATGCGGTTCGGGGGCGTTCACGCTCGCCGCCTGGCCGGCCGGGCCGGTGTGGCTGACCGGTGTGGTCGAGCGGTGTGGCCCGTCACTGGTGCACGCGCGCGAGGCCCGGGGGTGGACCGCCGTGTCGTCGTCATGACGGACGGGGGCGCCTGGCTCGGGGCACGGTTGGGCATGGAGCACCCCGTCACGACCGTCACATCCACGACCACGACTGGAGACCAAGCCGGCGCGCGCGTGCGCCGGATCGCCGCGCTCATGGCCGCCGCCGTCGTGCTGGCATTCGGTGCGCTGCACGCACGCGCAGGCGCAGACGCGGACGCCGCGTCTGCGCTGGTGCTGCCGGGCCCAGACACCCCGATCGCCGTCCCGACGTTCGTGTTCGACGACAACCCCGATCCGGACCAGTGCGGCATCCCGCAACCGATGGGGAGCGGCTACACGGGCACGCTGCACGGCTCGGTCGACGGGGAGATCGTCGAGCCGATGGTCTACCTCTACGACAGCCATCTTCGGCTCGAGGTGCGCGGCCAGGTGCGCGCAGGCAGCGAGGTGGAGGTGGTGATGTACCAGCTCAACCCTGTGCTCGACTACTACTACGTGCGGTTCGGCGCCGAGGACGGTCGTAGCGTCGAGGGCTGGGTACCGGCGCCGTTGCTCGAGGTGCATGCGCGGAACCAACCCGGTTGAACCCTCTCATGGGCTGTCCGTCTTCGGGTTGACGGACGGCGGCGCACACCGCACAGCAGGCTGTGGGACATACGTCCCGATCGCGCCATGGAGGTGCCACATGAAGAACCGTGCCATCCGATCGCTCGCCCTCGCGTCCGTCTTGCTCGTCGGCCTGACCATCACGATGGTGGTGGCCCAGGGGATGAGCGAGGGTCCGCCCGACTACCGCGACTGGACCCGCCTCAACCCGCAGCCCAACTGGATCGAGAGCGCGCACCCGACCGTGAAGGACGTCTTCGTCAACGAGGTCGGCGCTGACGCGGCGCTGACGCGCAGCTTCCCGTTCCCCGAGGGCTCGGAGCTGACCAAGGCCAGCCTGAACGAGGATCTCAGCGTGTTCGTCGTGACCGCCATGCGCAAGGTGGCGGGTTTCGACCCCGACAACGGCGACTGGGAGTACGGCATGTTCGAGCGCAGGGACGACGGTAGCTGGGGCGGCATGTGGGCCGAGGTCGGCAGTGACATGCACATGATGTGCGTCAGCTGCCACACCGGGGCAGCGGACAACGACTTCGTGTTCCTGACCTACACCGGCGACTGAGCCTCGCTGCTCGTTCGGTGCCGCGCTCCCACGCGGTGCCCCTCGAGACGACGGCGCGTGCCCCAAGCACGCGCCGTCTCGTCGTGTGCGACGAGCCGGCCACACGCGTTATCGGATCTGATATCCTACGGCATGGCCACGCCCCAACCGACCCTTCAGGCGGTGCTCGAATCGGCGGCCCGCTTCCAGCGCGTCGTGCCCGACGCCGTCCTGGTCGGTGGTTCTGCCGCAGCCCTCTACGCTGGCCATCGCGACTCGTTCGACCACGACCACGTGCTTCGAGATCTCTCGGCGCGCTTCGACGCCGTCCTCGATGCGGTCGAGGCGACCGATGGCTGGGTCACGAACCGCGTGGTGCCCGGCAAGCTCATCCTCGGTGAGCTCGGTGACATCGAGACGGGCGTCCGTCAACTCCGACGCCAACGGCCGCTCGAGGTGGTCGACGTCGATCTGCCCAGTGGCGAACGGCTCCGAGTGCCCACGAACGACGAGATACTGCGCGTTAAGGCGTACCTGATCGTGCGGCGTAACCAGGTCCGCGATTACCTCGACGTCGCGGCGCTCGCCGACCGAAGCGGCCTCCAGCGCGCCGCCCGGGTGCTCGCAGACATCGACGCGTACTACGTCGACCAGTTCGGCGGGGGAGACGGGGTGGCAACGCAGTTGGTCAGGCAGCTGGCCGAGCCGCGACCGAAGGACAGTCGCACGACGCGGCAACTGCACCGCTACAAGCGCCTCGATGCGCGCTGGCACGCGTGGAGCACCGTCGTCGAAGCGTGCCGGTCGCTCGCCGACGCGATCCTCGACCTGCCAGGACCATCGACGTGACGCGTCTTCGCTTCCGAAACGTCGATGCCGCGCCGGCCGACCCGGTCGAGACCTGGCCGTTCGAGGGCGTGCTCACGGCCGTCGAGCGGGGGACGTTGACGGACTGGCGGCGACTGGCAGCGGCGGTGCGACGGGAACCGTGGGGTGGCGTCGCGCGCGATCTCGAGCAGGCGCTGCACGTCGCTCGACCGTACGGCACGGCGCCGTTGCTCGAGCGTGCCCTTGAGCGCGCGCGGCGCGCCCGTGCGCGTGCCGAACGCGAGGAAGTGGCCCGCCGCGTGCGCGCGGCGATCGACGACTCGGGGCTGGACCGCGCCGCGTTCGCCGAGCGGATCGGAACGTCGGCGAGCCGGTTGTCGACCTACGCCACCGGGCGCGTCGCGCCTTCGTCGACGCTGCTGGTGCGCATGGAGCGGCTCGCGGCCGCCAACGACGGCCGCACCGACGAGGCGTAGCGGACGCACACGCGCCGGCGGCGCGACCGAGGGTCCCGCTCGATGCCGTCTCCGCCCCCAGGACCGTGACGGGGCGGCCGTCCCTGGCGTGAGGTGGCCGCCCCGGTAGGGTGAGGCACAGCCAAGGAGCCGGGCACGCATCTGGGCCCAGCGCACGTCGATCGCGCCGCGATGAATGGTCCTTCGCGTCCCTGTCGAGATGCACGCCGTCGCTCCCGGCGATCGGAGGTCCAGCATGCGTCACGAACGCGTAGCGGACGATCCCCGAGGCTCACGTCGCCGCCGCACCTCGCGGAGGGTCTTGGCCGGGCTCGTGCTCGGGCTGCTCGCGCTCCTCCTCGGTGGACTCGCGTTCGAGGCCGCCTCCGCGGCAACGAGCGCACGGCGCTACCCGCCGCCAGGTGACATGCACGCGGTGCACGGTGCCACGCTGCACCTGCATTGCGTCGGCGAGGGCAGTCCGACGGTGGTGCTGGAGAGCGGTGCCGGAGCCGGCTCACTCGTCTGGGCGTGGGTCCAACCCGAGGTCGCACGCGTGACGCGGGTGTGTTCGTACGATCGCGCCGGTTTCGGGTGGAGCGGCGCATCACGGAGCGGCTTCGACC
>PWQI01000274.1 GCA_003556805.1 Trueperaceae bacterium
ACGGGCGTCGGCAGCGGCAGCTCGCGGCCGCGGAGCAGCACGTGCCAGTACGCCCATTTGAAGAGGAGCTTGCCGGCGTGGTTCATGGCGGTCTCCTCGAGGAGCGAGAACGGGCCGACGCCGGGCAGGGGGTAGCGCCCAGGCAGCGGCGGCGTCTCGTAGTCGAAGTCGAGCAGGAGCGCCTTGCCGTCGCCCGACTCCACGAAGCAGGTGACGTGACCGTCGTAGCCGTGGCGCAGCGGCCGGCCGTGGACGTGGTCGACCAGGTTGTCGACGAACGCGTCGAGGCACGAGTGGATGCCAGAACCGGACTTCGAGATGGGCAGGTCGGCCGCGTCGCCGAGCGCGAAGACGTTCTGGCGCAGCCGCGACTGCAGCGTCTTCGGGTCCACGCGTACGTGGTCGAGTTCGTCGCCGAGGCCGCTCGGGCCGACGAACGGCGCGCCCATGTTGACCGGCACCGTCACGAGTAGGTCGAACGGCACGCGCCGCTCGTCGAACGACACGAGCGCCGGCTCGGCCTCGTCGATCCTCTCCACGACGAAGTCGGCCTCGACGGCGATGCCACGTGCTTCGAGCATGTGGCCGAGGCGCGCCGCCGCCACGGGCGTGGTGAACGCGCCGTCGAGTGGGGTCACGTAGACGAGTTCGACGCGCTCGCGGATGCCGCGCTCGCGGAAGTGGGCGTCGGCCAAGAAGAGCAGCTCCAGCGGTGCGACCGGGCACTTGATCGGCATCTCGCACACGTGCGCGACGAAGCGTCCGCCGTCGAACGCCGCCAGGGCGTCCGCCAGGGCGCGCGCGCCCTCGAGCGTGTAGAACTCGTGCACGCTGCGGCGCCACTCGGGGCCGAGCATGCCGGGCGTCTGGTCCGGCCGGGGGGTGGTGCCCGTCGCGATGATCAGCTGGTCGAACGGCAGCTCGCGGCCGTCGGCCAGGCGCACCAGGTCGGCGGCTGGGTCGAGGCGCTCGACCTCGCCGTACAGCAACTCGACGCCGTCCGGGACGAAGCGTCGGCGGGGCCGGACGACGTCGTCGTCGCGCACGCCGCCGAAGGGGACGAACAGGTAGCCGGCCTGGTAGTGGTGCTCGTCGTCGCGGTCGACGACGGTGATGCGCCACTCGTCACGCGCGAGGCGGGTGCGCACCTTGTTGGCCAGCATGGTCCCGGCTGTGCCACCGCCGAGCACGAGCAGATGCTTCACGTCGGGCCTCCTCGGGCACCGTGATCGGCCCCCGCTGCTCGTGCAGGCTAATGCGCGCGCGCCTGGGCGCACAAAGGGGGAACGTCCCCAGGACCTGCCAGGCCTCGTGCCGCGCCGTGTGTGCCACGCAACGTGGCTCGCCGACCGGCTCCTGCAGGCTGCACCACATCCACGCTCGACCATCGACGGGGCGGCGACGCCCGGCCGCCCGATGGCCGTGTGACTCGACACTCACCACGGGGCGACCGGAAGGGAGCGTGAAGGCTCGCATGAACACCATCGACGTCATGCACCACGGACATCGAACGCTCATGCAGGCGATCGACGGACTCGAGGTCGGGCAGTGGGAGGTCCCGGGCGTCGTCGGCGTGTGGTCGACGAAGGACGTCATCGCGCACCTGGCGTCGTTCGAGACGATCCTCATCGACGTCCTCACGTCGCTCCAGGACGAGGACGCCGAGACGCCCATCTTGGACGAGTTCTTCGGGGCAGGGCCCGCGGCGTTCAACGACACCCAGGTGGCGTTGCGAGCCCACCACATGCCGGGCGTCGTGCTCGAGGAGTACGAGACGAGCGTCGCTCAGACACTGGAGTTGGCGCGAGCGGTTCCCCAGGAGCTCTTCCGGCGCAACGGGCTGCTGGCCTTGTACGGCGACGAGTACGACCTGGACGACTTCATCGTGTACACGTTCTACGGGCACAAGCGCGAGCACGCGGCCCAGATCAAGCTGTTCCGAGCGTCCCAGTGAGCACCGGAGTGGCGTGGGCGGGTTCCACCACCTGATCGGATGGTGCTTCGGTGCCGGCTACGGTGACGTCCGCATGGAGGTGCGCGACGACGGTAGCTGGAACTTGCGTCGGTATGCCGCCGGGGTCAGGCTGGTGATGCGCTTGAACACCCGCCGGAAGGCGGCCGCCTCGTCGTAGCCGACGCGCACGCAGACGTCGTCGACGCTCGCGTCGGTGCGTTCCAGGAGTTGCTTCGCCGCCTCGACCCGCAGCCGCTGCAGGTACGCCTGCGGCGTGTACCCCGTCGCGCGCTTGAAGCGGCGGTTGAAGGTCGGCCGCGACAGCCCGCTCCGACGGCACAGCGTGTCGACGCTCGCGTCGAGCGCCTCGTCCTCGTGGAGCCAGCGTTGGACCTCACGGACCGTGGCGTCGCCATGATCCGTTGGCGGGTCGAAGGGGACGAACGGCGCCTGCGTCCGGGTGTCCCAGTGGTAGAGCAGGAACTTCCCGATCGCTTGGGCCGCCGTGGGTCCGGCGTGGCGCGCGATGAGGTGCAGGACCAGGTCCTGCCATGAGCTCGCCGCTCCAGACATCAGGAACTCGCCGCGCGATCCGGAGACCACGAGCAGTTCGTCGACCCGCAGGTCGATGTGCGGGAAGTTGCGGCGGAAGGTCGGTTCGAACGCCCAGTGCGTGGTGGTGCTCAACCCGTCGATCAGGCCCGTTTCGGCGAGCAACAGCGCGCCTGCGCACGCGGAGCAGAGGTCCGCTCCCCCAGCGTGCATCCGGCGAAGCCACGCAACCGTCTCCGGATGGCGGCCCGTCTCCCACTCCTGGCGGTCGAAGAGCATCGACGCCATGATGACGGCGTCGGTCTGCTCGACCTCGCGCACCGAGCGATGGACCTCCAGCGGCAAGCCGCAGGCGCTGGGGAACACACCGCGCTCGGGGCCGACGATCTCGACGTCGAAGAGCCTGGCGGAGCCGCCGTCGGGCGAGGCAGCGACGGCGTCGACCAGGACCAGCGTCTCGTAGAGGCCGTGGACCGGCGTGCCGGTGGACTCGGGCAACGCGACAAGGGAGACGCGACAGGGCGCGCTCGGTGGCGTCATGGCTCACCTCCGGTGATGGGAACGGACCGCTTGAGACCAGCGTCGCTCTGGCACGGCCATGGGTTGTCGTCTACGGTGTCGGCACTGCATGCAGAGGTGCGTCGCCCGGGCGACGACGACACGACGTGGCCGCGCCACGACGAGGAGGTACCCATGTTCATCGCCATCGATCACGAGATCCACGATCCGGAACGCTTCCAGCAGTGTGCCGAGCAGGTGTTCCCGCTACCCGAGGGGTTGCACGTCCACCAGTTCCTGCCCGCCACCGACCTGAGCAAGGCCGCCTGCCTCTACGAGGCCCCCTCGGTCGAGCGCCTGCAGGCGTATCTGGACGCCGCGCTGGGCGACGCCAGCACCCAGCACTACTTCCCGGTCGCCGAGACCCACGCGATCGGACTGCCGGCGTCCGTGACGCGAACGCCACAACGGCAGGCCTGAGGTGGCCGGCGTCGACCGTCCGGCTCGCGGCCACGACGTGATCGTGGTCGGCGCGGGCTCGGCGGGGTCCACGCTGGCCGCTCGCCTCAGCGAGGACCCGGCTCGCCGGGTCCTCCTGCTCGAGGCCGGCAGCGACGACTCGGACCTGCGCAGCGCGTCGTCGCCGCTCGCCGACGCGAGTCGTCTGCCGCCGTTCGACGGCGCCTCGTACGATTGGGGACTCGTCGAAGAACCCTCGGACCCGTCGCGTCCTCCGGTCGCCCTCCCGCGGGGTCGTGTCGTGGGCGGCTCCTCGGCCGTCAACGGCACCTTCGCGCTGCGGGGCAGCCGCCAGGACTACGATGGCTGGGCCGCCCGCGGTCTCCCGGGCTGGGGGTTCGACGAGGTGCTGCCGGTCTTCCGGGCGCTCGAGCGTGACCTCGACTTCGGCGACCGACCGTGGCACGGTGACGCTGGACCTGTGCCGATCCGGCGCTACACCGAGACCGAGCGGAGCATCGCGGCGCGCACCTACCTCGAGGCCGCCCGCCGCGCGGGCCACCCGGACGCCCCCGATCACAACGCCCCGGACGCCATCGGCGCCGGACCGCTACCGGTCAACGCCCTCGACGGCGTCCGCATGAGCACCGCGCTCACCCACCTCGAGGCCGCTCGTGAGCGGCCGAACCTCGTGGTACGCCCGCACGCGCAGGTCGACCGCGTCGAGATCGAACGCGGCCGAGCGGTCGGCGTGCGGCTGGTCGACGGTGAGCGGATCGATGCCGGCACGGTGGTGCTGGCAGCGGGCGCGTACGCGAGCCCCGCGATCTTGTTGCGCTCCGGCGTGGGCCCGGGCGACGAGCTTGCCGAACACGACATCGCGTGCGTCGCCGACCTGGCCGGCGTCGGGCGTGGCCTCGCGGACCACCCGATGGTGCTCTTCCGGCTCGTGGTGCCGGCCGAACCGGCACCGCACACCCGCTACCAGGCGATGGTGACGTGGCGCAGCGACCGTGCTGCCGGCCCGCCCGACCTGCACCTCTTCGCCTGGGGTCCGGTGCGCGTCGACGAGCCCGCTCCGATCGGTGCGCGCTTGGGTGTGAACGTCGGCCTGCTCGACCCGCGCTCGCGCGGGCGGGTCCGCTTGGCCGCGCGCGACCCGGCGACGCCGCCACGCATCGACCTGGCCCACCTCGAACATCCGGACGATGCGGCGCGCATGGTGGCCGGCGTCCGCGAGGCCCTTCGTATCGTCGCGACGGAGCCCTTGGCGTCGTACGCGCGGGGCGTCGAGGGGCCGTTCTCGGCCGCGCCGAGCGACGACGCCCTGGAAGCGGCCGTGCGGAGCGAGGTGCGGACGTACCACCACCCCGTCGGCA
Source organism: Trueperaceae bacterium (assembly GCA_003556805.1). Taxonomy (GTDB): domain Bacteria; phylum Deinococcota; class Deinococci; order Deinococcales; family Trueperaceae; genus CSSed10-48. Next base: position 4,843 of record PWQI01000274.1, read on the forward strand.
CGTGTCGCATGGGGCCGGCAGACGACCGCGAGGCCGTGGTCGACGCCCGCGGTCGCGTGTACGGGGTGGAGGGCGTCGTCGTCGCGGACGCGTCGATCATGCCGTCGATCCCGCGCGCCAACACCCACCTCCCGACCGTGATGGTGGCGGAGCGTATCGCGGGGTGGTTGGCGTGAGGTGCAGGCTCGGGCGGTGGCCGGCGGCATGAGGTCGGTCAGGCCTTGTGTCGCACCGTCAGCACCACGATCTTGGTGCTGTGCGTGAACGGCGCGGGGTCGACCGGCGGGGCTCCCACGCGCGTCGAGGCGTAACCGGTCACGTCGTCCGGGACGCCGATCACACGCTCGATCTCGAGCCAACCGCCGACGCACAGCGCCTCGAGCTCGCGCATGAACTCGACGCCGGGGAGGAAGAGCGCGTTGTTGACGACGACGAGCGAGCCGCCGCTGTGCACGAGCGGGCGCACCTTGTTGATCAGGCGGATGGTGTCGCGGTTCAGGTCGACCGTGCCCTTGTCGGTGCTGGCGTAGAAGGGCGGATCGAGGATCACACGGTCGAAGCGCTCGCCGCGCAGCCGGGCGCCCTTGACGAACGACCAGAAGTCGCGCGCCTGGAAGTCCGTGCGCGGGGCGGCGAAGCCGTTGAGGGCATACGACGCCCGTGCGACGTCCAGGTAGCGCGCTTTGAGATCGGTGTGCAGCACACGCGCTGCGCCGCCGGCACGCGCGGCCACGCCGAGGCTACCGGTGTAGGCGAAGGTGTTCAGGACGCTCAGGCCCTCGCTCGTGTCGATCAGCCAGCGCCGCAGCAGCCGGGTGTCGAGGTAGAAGCCGGCGTCTTGGTGCATCAGCAGGTCGACTGCGTAGCGCACGCCGTGCTCGAGGACCTCGCGGGGGAGCGGCGCGGTCGTCGACGTGGCGCCGTCGACGTCGCCGACGCTCTTCCAGGCCACCCGGCCGCGGCGCGCCTCGTCGCTCGCCCCGGGGCGCTCCTTCACGACGACGGCGCGCAGCCACGGGAGCGCCGTGGGGAGCCACGCCACGACGGCGTCGAGCGCGTCCGAGTCGTCGTCGTGCTCGGCCTGGTGGTAGATCACCGCGGCCGTGCCGTATGCGTCGACGACGAAGCGCGGGTCGCCCTCGAGGTGGCCGTTGCACAGGCGGAACGCCGTGGTCTGCCCGCCCTCGGCCAGGTGCGACCGAGCGGCGACGGCGGTCGCGACGACGGGTGGGACGCTCGGGGTGTCCATCACGTGATCAAAGCACGGCGGCGACCCAGCGTCGCGGTCGTCGAGCAGGCCGGTACCGCGATCAGGCGGCGAGGTTGCGTGCACCCGCTGCGCGGCCGAGCACGTGATCGACGAAGCGCGGGACGGGATCGAAGCCGATCACGTTGGTTGCGTCCGCCACGAAGTTCGAGAGGGCATTCACGTCGTAGTAGACGGGCTTGCCGTCGCGGTCGTCGATCAGGTACTCGACACCGCCGACCTCGATGCCGGCGGCGGCCGTCAGCCGTTCCACCGTCCGCACGACGTCGTCCGGCGGTTCGAACGCGCGCACGGAGGCGCGGGTGTCGTTCGCGTCGGCCACCTCGCCCGGCACGCGGCACGCGTCGGCGGGGCACAGGTTGAACGAGTCCGGCGCGGCGAGTTGCAGTTCGATCGCGTACAGGAAGCGCCCGCCGAGGACCTCGACCCGCACGACGCTGCCTCCGCGCGGTGACAGGCGCTCTTGGACGAGGGCGATGCCGTCGAAGCCGAGATCGATGTCGCTCGAGGCGCTGGCCTCTGCGAGGTCGTCTGGTGTGTCGAACGATCGGATGCCCGCGCCGCTGCCTCCGACGTTCGGCTTGATCAGCACCGGGAAGGTGAACCCGGCGGCCGCTCTGGACGCTTGGCGAGGGTGGTGGATGACCCGGGAACGTGGGTGGTCGATGCCCAGGCGGGCGAGCAGCGCGATCTGCCGCGCCTTGGAGAACTCGAGCCCGTAGACGTCGGCGCCGTGGAGGACCGGCACGTCGTGGCGCTTCAGGTAGTCGAGCAGTTCCGTGGTGTACGGGATCTTGTGCCCGTTGCCGCGCGTGAACGCCGACGGGCTCATGCGGTTCAGGACGAGGTCGACGTCGGGGTAGGGCGCACTGGGATCGAAGACGTGGTCCGGCGCGTACCAGTGGAGCACCTCGACGCCGCGGCGCTCGAGCTCGTCGAACGTCGCTTGGAACCACGTCGGGTGCTCGTATAGGACCGCGATTCGGGGTGTGGAGCGAAGGTGGGTACACATGGCGCGCCTCCTCGGCATAGGCGACAAGAATGGTCAACTATACACACCGAGCCGCCGCCACGCGACCTTCGTGCGCTACGCTGACCCATGAGACACCGTCTGCTCGGCCGCACCGGGGTGCGCGTGTCGCCCCTCTGCCTGGGGACGATGGCCTTCGGCGGCGACGCCGACGACGCCGAGTCCGCCCGCATGTACGCCCTCGCGCGCGACGCCGGCGTCGACTTCGTCGACACGGCGAACGTCTACAGCCGGGGGCGCTCCGAAGAGGTGGTCGGCCGCCTGATCGCCGATGAGCGCGACCAGATCGTGCTCACCAGCAAGGTGTTCGGACGCATGGGTGATGGCCCGAACGAGCGTGGACTGTCGCGCCGCCACATCGTGTCCGCGGTCGAGGCCAGCCTGCGGCGGCTGGGCACCGACCGGATCGACGTCTACTTCGTGCACCAGTTCGACCGCGACACGCCGATCGAGGAGACGCTGCGCGCCCTCGACGACCTCGTGAGGCGCGGACTCGTGCTCTACCCGGCGGTGAGCAACTGGGCCGCCTGGCAGATCGCCAAGGCGCTCGGGATCAGCGCGCGCGAGGGCCTGGCTCGCTTCGAGGTGATCCAGCCCATGTACAACCTGGCCAAGCGTCAAGCGGAGGTGGAGATCCTGCCGCTGGCCGCCTCGGAAGGCGTGGGGGTCATCCCCTACAGCCCGTTGGGGGGCGGCCTGCTGGTGGGTCGCTACCTCGGGCGCGGCGCCGAGCAGGCTGGCCGTTTGGTCGAGAACGCCATGTACGCCAAGCGCTACGCACGTGAGCTCGAGTCCGACGTGGCGGAGCGCTTCGTCGCGTACGCGGCCGAGCGCGGCGTCCACCCGGCGACGTTGGCGGTCGCCTGGGTCGGGTCGCATCCGGCCGTGACGGCGCCGATCGTCGGGGCCCGCACCGCCGAGCAGTTGGCGCCCTCGTTGGCGGCCGCGACGTTCACGATGACGCCGGCGATGCGCGCCGAGATCGCGGCGCTGACGCCGCCCGTGCCGCTCGCGCACGACCGCGCCGAGGAGGCCGAGGCCTGAGCCCAGACGCCTCGGCACGGGTGTTCGGCGCAGCCCACCGCTCGAGCCGCCGTGCGGCGCGTGATTCGCGCGAGTGGGGTTGACACGAATAATTGGTGTGACTATAGTCAACATCGATCATGGTGACGACACGCACCCGCCCGTACGACATGACCCTGCGCGCCCAACGCGCGGCCGAGACCACCGAGCGCATCGTGAGCGTCACCGAGACGCTGCTGCTGGAGCGGCCGCTCGTCGAGGTGACGCTCAAGGCGATCGCCGCCGGGGCCGGGGTGACCGTCCAGACGGTGTTGCGTCACATGGGCTCGCGCGACGGTTGCCTCGACGCCGTCGCGGTGCGTCTCGGCGAGCGTGTGGCTGAGCAGCGCGGCGCCAGCGCACCCGGCGACGTCGACGGCGCCATCGCCGGGCTGCTCGACCACTACGAGGCCGACGGCCGGCTGGTACTCAACCTACTGGCGCAGGAGGGTGGCAGCGAGCCACTCGCCCGCCGCGCCGCCGAGGTCGGCCGCGCCTTTCATCGCGATTGGGTACGACGGTGCTTCGCGCCCTGGTTGGGCGAGGCCGATGCCGGCGACGGCACGGGCGACGTGCGCAAGCGCGTCTATGCCGGCGACGTGCGTGAGCGCGTCGACGCTCTTGTCGCCGCCACCGACCTCTACGTCTGGAAGCTGCTGCGCCTCGACCTGGGGCGCTCCCGCGAGGCCACGGAGGGGGTGCTGCGGCACCTCGTCACGGCCGTCTTGGAGGCGCGATGAGCCGGATCCTGATCTACACCTCGCCAGCCCGAGGCCACCTCTACCCGATGATGGACGTGGCCCTCGCCCTGCGCTCGTCCGGCCACGACGTGGTGGTGCAGACGCTGGCCGACGAGCGCGCCACGCTCGAGGCGGCGGGCGTCGCGCACCGCCCCATCGCCGCCGCCATCGAGGCGCTGCCGCTCGAGGACTACCGCGGCGGCAACCCGATGGTGCAGCTGCAGCGCACCTTCGACACCTGGCTCGCGCGTGCGCCGTACGAGGTCGACGACCTGCGACGGGCCGTCACGGAGTGGTCGCCCGACCTGCTCGTCGTCGACACGAACACCTGGGGCGCCGCGGCGTACGCCGAGTCGCTCGGTCGCCCGTGGGCGCTCTTCCAGCCCTACGTGCTGCCCTTGGCGTCGCCCGACACGCCCGCCTTCGGGCTCGGCTTCGCGCCGCCGCGCAACGCGTTCGATCGGCTGCGCGACACGGCGCTCCGCACCGCCCAGCGCCTCGGCACGCGTCGTCAGATCGCGCGGCTCGATGCGCTGCGTGCCTCGCTCGGGGTGCCGCCCGTGCGCCGCTTCGACGGCATCGTCGCGCGGCCCGACCTGGTCCTCTACCGCACCGCCGTCCCCTTCGAGTACCCACGGCGGGTGTGGCCCGCGAACGTCGCGGCGATCGGGCCCGGCCTCTGGGCGCCGCCTGGCGAGTCGCCGCCATGGCTGGCCGAGCTGCCCAGGCCGCGCGTCCTCGTGAGCGTCTCGACCGAGTTGCAGGAGGACGGTGCGATCGTCGAGGCGGCGATCGAAGGGCTCGCCGACCGACCCGGCAGCGTGATCGTCACGACCGCTGCGCTCGACCCTGCTTCCTTCCGCGCTCCGAGCGAGCGCGTGCGCATCACGCGCTTCCTTCCCCACGCCGAGGTCGTCCCAGAGGTCGACCTGGTCGTGACGCACGGCGGCATGGGGACCACGCAACGGGCGCTGGCGGCCGGGGTGCCGGTCGTCGTCGTCCCCTGGGGGCGCGACCAGGCCGAGACGGGTCGGCGCGCCGAGGTCAGTGGCGCGGGCGTGATGCTGCCGAAGCAGCGGCTCGACGCCGCCAGCCTGCGCGCGGCGGTGGAGCGGGCGAGCGCGCGGCGCGAGGGGGCGCGGAGGGTCGCGGAGGCCTTCGCGGCGGCCGGTGGCGCGACGCGCGCCGTGGCGCTGCTCGAAGGCTTGATCGGATCCGACGCGGGGCGCTCGTCGCCCGGGCGCCCGTCATCGGTGTCGCGCGCGGCTTGAGACTGCGAGAGGCGCTCCTGGCGACCGTCGCGGTGTACCGGCGCCCTCCCGTGCGTCGGCGTCGGGTAGCCTGGCGCCAGCACCTCCGGTGACACAGCGGCAGGTGCGCGCCCCGTCACGGGTCGAGTGTGGGGCGTGGGAGGCCCCACGATGAGTGAGCAGGCACGCAAGTACGATCTCTACGGTCCCGACTTCAAGCGTGATCCACACCCGACCTTCGAGGCGATGCGGCGTGACGACCCGATCTACAGCCAGACCGGTCTCGACGGCAAGACGCCGATCTGGTTCGTCACCCGTTACGACGACGTCGACGCCATGTTGCGCGACAAGCGCTTCGTGCGCGACGCACGCAACGCGCTGCCGCCCGACCGGATCCCGCAGCCGTCGCCCCTCGACGCCATGCTCGGCAACCACATGCTCAACCGCGACGGCGACGACCACGTGCGGCTTCGGTCGCTGGTGAGCCAAGCGTTCACGCCCAAGCGCGTGGCCGATCTGCGGCCGCGCGTCGAGGCGATCGCGAGCGGGCTCCTGGACGACGTGGCGCCGCGGGGCGAGATGGACCTGATCGACGACTTCGCCTTCCCGCTCCCCACCATCGTCATCCTCGAGATGCTCGGCGTCCCGTCCGAGGACCGGGCGCGATTCCGCGTGTGGGCCAACGCGCTCCTCGAGCCGATGATGACGCCCGAGGGGCAGGCCGAGGCCGTACGGCACCTCACGGCGTTCACGGAGTACCTGCGTGCGCTCTTCGCCGAACGTCGCGCCGAGCCTCGCGGCGACATGTTGTCCGCGCTCGTCGCGGCGGGGCACGCGGGTGAAGGCCTCAGCGAGGACGAGCTGTTCAGCACCATGGTGCTGCTGATCACGGCGGGCCACGAGACCACCGTCAACCTGATCGCCAACGCGGTGCTCGCCCTCACGCGCCGGCCGGCGCTGCGCGACGCACTCGCAGCGGACCCCGACGCCATGCCCGCCGCGGTGGAGGAGTTCCTGCGCTTCGACGGTCCCGTCGAGCGAGCGATCAACCGGTGGGCGGCCGAGGACGTCGAGTGGGGCGGCCACCTGATCCGGCGCGGCGATCCGGTGATCCTGATCCTCGGTAGCGCCAACCACGACGCCGAACGCTTCGATCGTCCCGGTGACCTCGACGTGGCGCGCGACGCGAGAGCGCACCTCGCGTTCGGGAAGGGGCCGCACTACTGCCTCGGCGCGCCGCTGGCGCGGCTCGAGGGCGCCGTGGCGCTCAACGCGCTGTTGGCGCGGCTGCCGAACCTCCGACTCGGTGTCGACGAGGCCGACCTGCGCTACCGCTTCTTGCCGGGCTTCCGTGCGCTCGAGGCGCTGCCGGTGCGGTGGGACGTGTCGAGCGGCTGAGCCCCTCCGAGACGGTTCGCGTGACGTGCGGACCGTCTCGAGCGGTGTTTCAGGCTGCCAGGTCCACGAGCATGGCCGCCAGCAACAACCCGAGGTACGCACCGGAGAGCTTGAACGTCCACCCGGCCAGCCGAGCCGACGGCGCTCGCCACAACTGCAGCGTCAGCAGCGTGAAGCCGACACCGAGGACGGCTGCGGCCACCAGGTAGCGCGCTCCGAGCGACGTGACGGCCGCCAGCACCAGGCTTGCCGCGAGCGAGGCGAGCGCGTAGAGCGCTATCGCTCGGCAGGTGGCGCGGAGACCGCGGACCTGCGGGAGCATCGGCACGCCGGCCGCCCGGTAGTCGGCATCGCGGGCGATCGCGAGGCCCCAGAAGTGGGGCGGCGTCCACAGGAAGACGAGCGCGGCGATGCACCACGCGCCGGCCGCGAGCCCCGGCTCGGCGAGCGCCCAGCCCGCCAGCGCGCCGCACGAGCCGGCCAGGCCGCCGATGACGATGTTGTGGTGCGTACGGCGCTTGAGCACGAACGTGTACAGGCCGGCGTAGGTGAGGGCTCCGAGGGCCGTCCACGCGGCCACCGCGGGGCCCAGGAGCAGCAGCGCGCCGCCGATGCCGAGCGTCAGCGAGGCGGCCGCGAAGGCCAGTGCGGAGCGTACGCCGACGCGCCCGCTGGCGACGGGGCGATCGCGGGTGCGCGCCATGCGCGCGTCGAGGTGCCGGTCGGCGACGTGGTTGACGGCCGCGGCACCGCCGGCGGCGAGGTAGCCGAGCAGCGCGAAGGTGACGAGGTCGAGCGTGGCGATGCTCGGGTCAGCGACCCGTGCCGCGACCACGCCGACCACGACCAGGAGGAGCGCCACCTTGGGCTTCGTGAGCGCGAGGTGGTCGCGTGCCACGCGCGCCACGTGTGCCATGCGCGTGGTGCGTGCGACGCGCGGCGCCCGCAGCGGCGCCACGCCCGCGACGGGCTGCGCGCGGACGGCCGGGTGGGCGTCCACCGGCGCACGGATCACGAGACGCCCCACCCCACGTTGCCGAGGTTGAACGCCGCCCAGGCGAACATCGCCACGAACCAGACCAGGAAGATGAAGACCAGCGTCGTCGTGCCCGGCGCCTGGAAGCGCTTGGCGTGGTGGTCGTACTCGGGGATCTCGACGTCGCTGCGTGGACCCTGGTCGCCGGCGATGATGCCGAGCGTGCCGACCGCAGGCTTGTCGCTGCGGCGCCCGAAGAAGACCGTCGCGACCATGATCAGGACGAACGCGGCACCGCCGGCGACGGCGACGATCGCGCCGAGGCCGATGAGGGTGTTGGCGAAGGTCATCAGCGGCGACGTGAGGCTCTCGACCTGCAGGGGCGCGCCGCTGAAGATGGGGTCCCAGACGCGGCGCGAGGCGCCGAGCTTACCGGCGAGCATCATGCCGCCGATCATCGTCAGCAGCCCCGTGCCGTAGAGGGCGGGCTGCCATCGCGCCAGGCCGAGGAAGGCCAGGTCGCGCTTCGCGACGAGCGGCACCACGTAGTAGGCGAGACCCATGAAGGCGACGGTGGTACCGAGCACGACGGTGGCGTGGAAGTGGCCCACCACGAAGAGCGTGTTGTGGATCAGCATGTTGAGCTGCATGGTGCCCATCAGCACGCCCGAGACGCCGGCGATGAAGCCGAAGCCGATGACCGAGATCATCAGCGCGGAGTAGCCCGGTTCGCGCCAGGGGCCGCGGAGGAACCACTCGAACAGCCCGTTCGTGTAGCCGCGGGCGCGCTGCGCGGTCTCGAGGGCGGCGGGGATCGAGAAGGCGTGGATGAGGCTGCCGAGCAGGGCGGCGTACATGAAGTAGCTCGTGTTGATGATGCGGGCATGCATGCCGATGCCGGGGTCGACGAGCAGGTGGTGCATCGAGCCCATGTTGATGCCGACCAGGTACAGCACGAAGGCGAAGCGGCTGAGCCCCTCGTTGACGGGTCGTGCGCCGGTGGTGATCGCCGCGAGCGCGTACCAGACGGCGACCATGGCGGCGAGGTTGATCTGCTGCGCGCCGTGGCCGAAGCCCCAGAAGAGCGTACGGTACACGGCGGCGTCGAGCGTGATCAGCCCGAGCGACTGCAGCAGCGCCGGCACGTAGGCCACCGCGCCGTGCAGCAGCGTCCAGATGGCGATGATGGCCGCCGCCAGCAGCGCGTAGACCACCAGCGGCAGCGGCCCCGCCACCACGCCTTCGCGGCGCGCCGTCCACACCTGGTAGACGAAGTGGCACGCGCCCAGCAGCGCGCCGACGGCGAACAGCAGGATGCCGACGTAGAACATGGGATGGTTCACGAGCGGCGGGTAGGCGGTGAACATGTTGTTGGCGTGCCCCGAGAGCGTCGTGGCGGTGGTGACGATCGCGCCGACCACCATGAGCACGCTGTAGATCCAGGCGAAGCGAACGCCCTTGAGCCGGTGGTTGATGAGGATCGTGCCGCCGAAGAGCAGCGCGGCGATCTCGAAGAACACGATCCAGAACCCCAGCATCAGGACGCCGTGGGCCGAGGTGAAGCGGTAGTAGAGCTCGGCCGGTAGGAGCGAGACGGCCTCCCAGCGCGTCAGCGCCATCATCAGGGCGAGGATGCCGCCGAGCGTGAGCGAGACCACCGCCGCGACGGCATTGACGAGGATCAGGCGCTGCACGGGGGTGTAGACGCGGTAGCCCGTCACCTGGCAGACGCGCCAGAGGAGGCCGCTGGGGGTGGGTGCGGTGGCTGTGGTCACGGTGCGCTCCTCACTCGGTGACGATGATCCGGCCGCTCATCACGTGGTGGCCGAGACCGCAGAACTCGTTGCAGATGATGCCGAACTCGCCCGTCGTCGTCGGTGTCAGGTTGACGACGTAGACGTAGCCCGGGAGGACCTGGAAGTTGAGGTTGAGCGGTTGGATCGAGAGGCCGTGCTGGAAGTCGTACGACGACAGGTAGATGCGCACGCTCTCGCCGACCTTGAGCTGCAGCACGGGCTCGAACTGGAACGCGCGGGCGGCCAGGAAGGCCTCGCCGCCGTCGGTGGGTACGACGATCGGCACGCCCTCGACCTCGCCGATGCGGTGGCTGGCGATGTAGTCCTGTGTCAGGGCGCGGAACTCGCTCGGCTCGATGCGGTACGACTCGATCGGCGTGCGTTGCTCGCCGAAGAACTGCCAGACGTACATGATCACGAAGAGGAACAGGCACCACACCACGGCGAAGGCGAGCCAGATGCGCTCGTCTCGGCCGACGGGGGCGACGTAGCGGGTGCTGGGTGCGTTCAGGGCGCTCATGGTGCATCCTCCGTGACTACCACCGTCATCACCATGCCGGCCTGCTCGTGGCCGATGGTGCTGCAGTAGATGGGGTGGGTGCCGGGCGTCTCGAACGTGTGGGCGAAGGACTCGCCTTGCGGGAAGTCGCCGCTGCTCTCGAACAGGCGTTCCTCGGCCGGTGTGTCGGACGAGCCGTAAGCGACGGCGTGGTCGATCATGTCGTCGTTGACCCAGACGACGGTCGTGCCGGCGGTGATCTCGAGGGTGTCGGGGAAGAAGCGCATCTGGCGCATGCTGACCGTGACGGTCTCGCCCGTGACGGCCGTGGCCTGCTCGGCGCTCGCCGCCGCGCGCTCGGCCGCAGCGCCCTCGAGACCGACGCCGTGCAGCGCTCCATGCGGCGCCTCGCTGAACGACGGTAGGTGCTGCAGTTCGACGACGCTCCAGACGGTGTAGAGGATGGTCGGGAAGCCGACACCGAGCAGCAACAGGAAGGGGATGTTGTCGAGGACGCGTTGGAACCACGGGACGTCGGTACGGGTGCGAGCGGCGCTGGGCGAACCCATTCGAGGACCCCTCTCCGCGCGGCCGGGCGACCAACCGCACAAACCTGGATATGTGGGTCCAAGTTTAGTGAACGTAGGCCCCGTGGTCAAGATGGAGCGGTTCGCGGCTCAGCTCACGGGGTCCCGGCTGAGCCGGTCATGCCTGTGCGTTGGCCAGCCGCTCCAACCCCGCGTCCACGGCGTCCACCAGGTGGTCGAACGACGCGTCCTGGTCGAGGGACAGCGCGAAGCCCCCGGCCCGCTCGAGCGCCGCGAAGCCGTGGAGCGCGCTGCGGACGAAGCGGGTGGCGTGTAGCGCGGCCTCGTCCTGGAGTCCGTAGCCGTGCAGCACGGCGAGCACGGTGTCGAGCACGCGCGCGCCCGCGGCGCGCACGCGCTCGTCGCCGCCGTCGGACCCCGCCAGTGTGAGCGCGTACAGCCCTGGTTGGTGACGGCCGAAGTCGACGTAGGCGCGCGCTACGGCGCTCAGGGCGTCACGGCCGGAGCGTCCGCTGCTGGCGCGCTGAAGCGCGTCGCCGAGGCGTTCGATGCCGTGCACACGGACTTCGAGGCGCACACCGTCGAGCCCGTCGACGTGGTGGTAGAGCGACGGGGCGCGCACGCCGAGGGCGCGCGCCACGGCGGTGAGCGTGAGGGCCTCGGGCCCGTGCTCGTCGAGGAGCGCCACGGCGGACTCGATGAGGCGCTCCCGCGTGACCCGGGCGTCAGCGCGCGGCATGCGGTGCGTCTCCATGCGCGGCGCGCACGAAGCGAGCGATCGTCGCGGTGGTGGCCTCGGGCATCTCCACGTGCGGATAGTGTCCCGCCCCGTCGATCATGGCAACGTCGCCAGAGACCGCGTCGGCGACGGCCCGGGCCTCCCGGGCCGGATCGGGGAAGTCGGGGTCCTTGGTCCCCATGACCACGAGCGTGGGCGCTCTCACGGCACCGAGGCGTGCCTCGATCGCGGCGTCGTCGCGGAACATCATGCCGCGCAAGGCCTCGAATCTGCCGGGCTCGGCGAGGTTCGCGAGCAGCGCGCGCCGGTGCTCGCGGTGGTCCGCCGGTTTCGCGCTGGGGTAGAGCGTGTCGTAGAAGGCGCCCCAGGCCCAGACCTTCCACGGACCCGTGGTCATCACCCGCAACACGCCGCGCAGCAACGCAGGCGTGTGCTGCCGTCTGACGAACGGTCCGATCAGCACCAGCCCGGCGACGAGTTCGGGCCGCTCCGCGGCGGCGTAGACGGCCGGCGCGGCGCCGAACGAGGTGCCGATCACGACGGCGGGGCCGGCGCCCAGCGTCTCGATCAGGGCGATGAGGTCGTCCCCGGCGGCCTCGGAGCCGTAGTCGCTCCAGCCGGTGCTCGACGCGCCGTGGCCGCGCAGGTCGGCGCTCACGGCGCGGTAGCCGGCCGCTTCGAGGTCCGGTGCGAGGAAGCGGTACTGCTGCCGCAGGTCGCCCAGCCCGGGGAGCATGACGACGAGCGGTCCAGCGCCGGAGTCGTCGAAGGCGATGGTGCCACCGGGTCGCTCGATGTGTCGAAGCACCGGGGCGTCGTGGACGGCAGCGTCGGCGCTGACGTGCGGTGCGTGGTGGGGGATCGTGTGCATGGTCGGCCTCCGTAGCTGTCCGCGGTCATGCGGAGCAAACCTATGGCGATTAGGCTAAGACCTAAGATCCATAGTGTCAAGTGGTCCCCGTCCGTCCCGGGTACGCCCACGAGATCGCTGCGCACGCCCCGGCGACCCACCGGCGGCGTGGGCACGGCACCTCTCGTCGGCGGCCCGCGTGCGATAGCCTGCGAGCCGATGACCGGTCGCCTCGGGCACGCCCTCGTCGTCGGCCTGCGAGCCGTGGTGCTCACCGCGTTCGCGAACGCCGCGGTGGCGGTCGTGTTCGCGGCCGCGCTGCACGACGTCAACCACGTGCACGAGGACGACGCGCCGGATCACGTGCACGCGCTCGGTGAGGTCTTCGGGCCGGGCGCAGCGGCCGTCCCGGCCGTGCCGCTCCTCGAGCGCGACGGGGCCGTGCGCATCGTTCGCGACGTGCTCGCGGGAGCGCCCGTAGCGGCGCGCATCTGGAGCGACTGCGGGGTCCGCGACCCGCCCGCCGCATCGCCGGTCTGAGCCTGCCACGGCACGATCACCAGCACACGCCCACGGCGCTTGCCGTTGCGCCCGACACCTCGCCCCCGACAGGTGGCGCACACTGAGGTACCCATGAGCGATCCCAGCGAAGCCCCCGCCTCGTCCCACGCCGCACAAGCCGAACCGTCACGCCGCCGCTTCTTGCGCGGCGCCGCCGTCCTCGCCCTCGGTGCGTTCGCAGCCGGCGCCCACGCCCAGCACGGCACCAACACGCAGCACGCGCACGGGCACGCGCACGGGCACGCCGGCGCAGCCACAGCGGCCGATGCGGCACCCATGCTACCGGCCCACGACATCCCGTGGGACCGCGGCACCTGCGCCTTCTGCGACATGACCATCGCCACCCCCTCCGGCGCCCCCCAGGGCGAGGGTTTCCGCGAGCGCACCTACGCTCAATGGGTGCGCGTGGCCAGCGACGGCGAGGGCGAGGCG
>PWQI01000057.1 GCA_003556805.1 Trueperaceae bacterium
AAGCGCGACGAGGTGCTCGTGGCGTCGTTCCACCAACGCGCGCTGGACGTGTTCCGCGACCGCTGCCCAGGCGTCGCGACGGCGGCCGGACCAGACGAGGTGCGCACCTTCGTGTTCATGAACATGGCCTTCCTCGGGCGCCTCTACACGCCACGGGCGGAGGCGTTCCAGGTGCCGAGGCGTCAGGCGGGCATCGAGATCGTGACGCAGCGCTTCGTGCGCGGCTTGCGTGAGCGTAACGTGATGCTCGACGTCTGGACGATCAACGACGAGGCGGAGATGCGGCGGCTGTTCGACCTGGGCGTGGACGCGATCATCACCGATCGCCCCGACCTGGCACTGCAGGTCCTGGGCCGCTGAGCGAACGTCGGTTGCACGCACCGTGCGGCGCCGCGCGGCACGCGGCGACCATCGTCAATCGTCGTCGGGATCGGAGCGACCGCTCGCGCGCTTCAGCAGCGCCTCGCGCCACGACGCCATGAGCGCAGGCGCCTCCGCGGCCGCCAGGAGGCCGTCCACATCGACGTCCGGACCGTACCGCAGGGAGTTGAGCAGGTGCACGCTGGCGGCGTGGCGGGGCCGCTCCAGCAACCGCGCCTCGTCGCCCTCGGCGACCACGCCCTCTTCCAACACGCGCAGGTACCAGCCGGTCCAGCCGGTGGCGCGCAGGTCGACCGTCAGGCGCCGTTCGCCCGTGAAGGCGGCGGGTTTGTAGCACGGCACGCGCGGCTGGCTGACCTGCACCGTGGCCGCGCCGAGCGCGTAGACGTCGCCGACGCAGGTGCGCTCCTCGTCCGTACCGCTGAGCAGCAGGTTCTCGCCGAACGCCGGGCGCGGCAGCTCGCTGCCGTAGCGCGTGCGCCAATCGTCGTACCGCAGCGCCGCGTAGACGCACGCGGCCTTGTCCGGACCGCCGTGGTGGACGGTGTCGCCCACGGCGTCGCCGGAGAAGCCGAGGGCTCCGAGGTGCAGCGGGCCGATGGCGCGGGCCTTGCCGATCGCGGAGGGTTCGAGGCTGCCCGCATGGCGGAGCGTGCCGACGCGACCACAGCGGAGTTCGACGACGCGAGCGTTGACGGTCATGCGGCAGGATACCGCCGCTCGGCCGCTCAGACCGCGGGGTTGGCCTCCGCCTCCGCGCGCTCCTCGCGTCGGCGCTTCAGCCAGTTGATGGTCAGGACCAGGAGCATCACGCCCATGCCCGCCGCCTCGACGGCGAACAGGGGGTAGAAGATCATCACCAGCCCGGCGCCGACGAGCAGCCGGTTGAACCAGTACATCGTCGTGAACATGAAACCTTCGAGCGCAGCTGCGAACGCGAAGAGCGACACGAGCGCGGCCACCACGGTCCACACGACGTACCAGGCCGGGCCCCCGACGACCATCTCCGGGTTGTAGACCAAGAAGAGCGGGATCAGGTACAGGCCCTTGGCGAACTTCCAGGCCTGGAAGCCCGTCTTCATCGGGTCGGCGTTGGCGATGCCCGCCCCGGCGAAGGCCGCGAGGGCCACCGGTGGGGTGACGTTCGAGTCTTGTGAGTACCAGAAGATCACCAGGTGGGCGATGATGAGCGGGATGCCGAACTCGCCGACCAGGGCGGGCGCGGCGAGCACGGCCAGCACGATGTAGCTGGCGGTCACCGGCAGGCCGAGACCGAGCACCAGGCTGGCGAGCGCGAGCAGCACCAGCGCCAGGAGCAGGTTGCCACCGGAGAACGCCATCATCAGGCCGGAGAACTTCAGCCCCAACCCGGTGAGACCGATGATGCCCACCACCACGCCGGCGATCGCGCAGGCGACGGTGACGGGGACGGCGTTGCGGGCGCCGGTCTCGAACGCGGCCACCGTACGACGCACGCCCAGCAGGAGTGCGGCGGGCACCGGCGGGCGCACCTCGACGTCCTCGGGCGCGAGTCGCAGGACGAAGCGCCGCACGATCCAGCGCACGATCGACACCGCCAGGATCGTCACGATCGCCACGAAGCCGACGCGGTTGGGCGAGATGCCCTGGAGCAGGAACCAGATCAGCACCCCGAGCGGGACGAGGTAGTACCAGCCGTCCTTGAACACCTGCCCCACCTTGGGCAACTCGGACGCCTTCATGCCGCGCATGCCGCGCTTCGCCGCGATGATGTCGACGAACAGGAACACCGTGGCGAAGTACAAGAGCGCTGGCAGCAGCGACAGGCGCACGATGTCGGCGTAGGGGAGACCGGTGTACTCGGCCATCAGGAACGCGCCGGCGCCCATGATCGGCGGCATGATCTGGCCGCCCGTGCTGGCTGCCGCCTCGACGCCGCCTGCCTCCTCGGGCTTGTAGCCGAGCTTCTTCATGAGCGGGATCGTGAACGCGCCAGAGGTGACGACGTTGGCGATCGCGCTGCCGGAGATCGAGCCCATGAACCCTGAGGCCACGACGGCGGCCTTCGCAGGCCCGCCGCGCTGCCGGCCCGCGGCCGCGTACGCGAGGTCGATGAAGAACTTGCCCGCGCCGGTGGTTTCGAGGAACGCGCCGAACAGCACGAACGTGAACACCACCGTGGCAGCCACGCCGAGCGGCAGGCCGAAGATCCCCTCCTGGCCGAGGTAGAGCGTGGCGACGATGCGATCGAGCGGATAGCCCCGGTGCGCCAGGATCCCCGGCATCATCTCGCCGAGCCAGGGCAGCGCGCCCCGCGGGCCGGCCATCGCGTAGACGATGAACACCCCACCGATCACGGTGATGGTGGTGCCGATCACGCGCCGCGAGGCCTCGAGCACCACCAGCGTCATCACGACCCCCGCCCGGATGTCCTCGGGGCGGAAGAAGCCGCTGCGGGCGATGATCGCGTCGAGGTTGTAGAGCAGGTACCAGCCGCTGTACACGGCACCGCCGATGAAGGCGGCGTCGATGAGCCAGCGCCACCAGTTGCGCTTGCGGCGGCCGATCGGGAACACCAGGAACGCGATCACCAGCACGACGCTCAGGTGGAAGCCGCGCTGCACGAACAAGTTCATCGGCCGGTAGCCGGCGGTGTAGAGCTGGAACGCGCCCAGCACGAGTGCCAGCAGCGTCACGACGACGGCGACCCAGGCGGCGATGGGAAGCGACGGACGCTCGACGTCGATGACGACGCCCTTCTCCGGGTCGATCATGGGACGCGTACCTCCAGGCGCAGCCGCTGGCCGGAATGCGTACTCGTGAGGTCGAACTCGCGGGCGCCGTGGACGAGCACGGTCGGTGCCCGCTCGCTGCCGACGCGGAGGACGTACGATCCACCTGCGATCGGCTCGTCGATCTCGGCGATCCAGTACCCGCCCTCGCCGTCGTCCCGGAGGTCACCACGGCCAGGGATGTGGCCGAGACCGGCGACGTCGAGCTGCGGGGTGAGCGTGTCCGTCAGGAGCATGCGCTCGTCCCTCCACGCGAAGATGTCTCGCACCACGATACCCGCTACGGAGTGGGTCCAGCGCACCTCCCAGGTCGGGTCGGTCCGGAGAGGCAGGCGCACCACCTCGATGCCGTCGTCCGTGCTGACGACCAGCTCTGGACCGGGCCGGAAGAGCGCCTCGTACGCCATGAGGGCCGCGCTGACCCCGAGCAGCACGAAGCCGGCGCCGGCCAGCACGAGCAGGGGCAGGCGCTGCCTGCGCCTGCCCCTGCCCTCACGAGGTGTGTTCAAGGGGAACGGTCAGTCGACCTTCAGGGCGTCGGGGATGGCGATCCCGACCTCTTCGAAGTAGCGCGCGGCGCCGGCGTGGAGCGGGATCGGCGACGCAGCGGCGAGCTCCGGGACGGTCTCGTTCGCCGACGGGTGGATCGCCCGGACGATACCGATGTTCTCGAAGAGCGCCTTCGTGAACTCATACGCGAGTTCCTCGGGCATCTCGCTCGCCACGATGATCAGGTTCGGCGTGCCGACGCTCGGCGTCGCTTCGATGCCGCGGTAGACGCCGGCGGCGAAGGTGTACTCGATGAACGTCGAGTCGGCGGCGATGACGTTCGCGGCCTCGGCCGACGTGATCGGCACGATCCTGATCTGGCGCGTCTCAGCCAGGCTCAAGACGCCGCCGGTGGGCACCCCGCCCGACCAGAAGCCGGCGTCGATGGCGCCGTCGCGCAGGGCGTCGGCGGTCTCGTTGACCGACAGGCGCTGCACGTCGATGTCGTCGTACGTGATGCCGTTGGCGTTCAGGATGGTCTCCGCGGAGACCTCGGTGCCCGAACCAGGGGCGCCCACCGACACGCGCTTGCCGACCAAGTCGGCCAGGCTCTCGATGCCCGAGCCCTCGACGGTCAGGATGTGCACCGCGTTCGTGTAGGCGATCGTGATGGCACGCAGGTTGGCGAGCTGCGGCAGGTCGCCGTCAGCGCCGAAGCGGCCGGTGCCCTCGTACGCCGCCAGGGCCGTGTCCGCGAGGACCAGGGCGATGTCGCTGTCGCCACGCGAGATGAACGCGACGTTCTCGACCGAGGCGTTGGTGACCTCGACCGAGCCGCTGTAGCCGTCGACGAACTGGTCGATGATCTGGGCGTAGCCGCCGCCGACCGGGTAGTAGACGCCGCCGGTGCCGCCGGTGGCGATCGACAGCGTCTGCTGGGCGAATGCCGCCCCGAAGCAGGCTGCCGCGACGAGCATGGCGATCCGTGCAAGATGCTGCATGGAGTCCCTCCTAATGGAACATTGAGACTTTGAGGGTAGCACGACGTCGCTCCACGGCCAGCGCTCGGATAACGAACGATGAACGCGGCGTGGGTCGGCACGGTCCGGCGGCGGGAGGGCGCGCCGAGGCGCGGTACACTGGTCGATCGTGCTCGAACCGTTGCGCGTCCTCGACCTCACCCGCGTCCTCGCCGGTCCCTACGCCACCCAGCTGCTGGCCGACCTGGGGGCCACCGTGTGGAAGGTCGAGCCGC
>PWQI01000227.1 GCA_003556805.1 Trueperaceae bacterium
CGCGGGTGTCGCGGTAGCGCTCGAGCAGCTTGCGGGCGCTCTTGATGTTGCTGACGATGCCGCGCTCCTCGAGCTTCTTGAACAGGAAGGGCTTGAACAGCTCGAGCGCCATGCGCTTCGGGACGCCGCACTGGTGCAGCGCGAGCTGCGGACCGACGACGATGACCGAGCGGCCGGAGTAGTCGACGCGCTTGCCGAGCAGGTTCTGCCGGAAGCGACCCTGCTTCCCACCGAGCAGGTCGGTCAGCGAGCGCAGCGGGCGGTCGCTGCCCGGGTGCACGACGGCGCTGCCGCGGCGGCCGTTGTCGATGAGCGCATCGACGGCCTCTTGCAGCATGCGCTTCTCGTTGCGCACGATCATGTCGGGCGCGCCCTGCTGCATCAGCTTCTTGAGTCGGTTGTTGCGGTTGATCAGGCGGCGGTACAAGTCGTTCAGGTCCGACGTCGCGAAGCGACCACCCTCGACCTGCACCATGGGGCGCAGATCGGGGGGCATGATCGGAACGGCCTCGAGGATCATCCACGCCGGCTGGTTGCCGCTCTTGATGAAGTTGCGCACGATCTCGAGCCGCTTGCGTGCCTTGGCGCGCTTGTGACGGCTGGGCGAGGTCATCTCCTCCACCAGCTCGGACTCGAGCACCGGCAGGTCGATCGAGGCGAGCAGCTCGCGCACGGCCTCGGCGCCCATCTTCGCCTCGAAGTCGTACGACTCGATCACGCGGACCTGGTTGCGCACCAGGTCGATCTCGACGCGGCCCGAGATGTCGCTCTTGACGCGACCGTCGTCCGCCAGATCGTCGCCTGGGCGCACGCGGTCGCCGTTCACGACGATCGGCTCGTCCTCGTAGGGGTACACGCGCGCGCGCGACACGATGATCGAGGCGGGTTCGGAGAGGTGCACGGTGGCCTCGGCGGCGGCGA
Organism: Trueperaceae bacterium; assembly: GCA_003556805.1. Lineage (GTDB taxonomy): Bacteria > Deinococcota > Deinococci > Deinococcales > Trueperaceae > CSSed10-48. The sequence continues at coordinate 922 of PWQI01000227.1, forward strand.
TGATCTCCTGCGCTGCGTCGATGGCGCCCACGACCTTGGTGCCGGCCGTCACCTCGGCACCGTCGCCGACCATGACGTGCATGGTGGGGTTGATGTCGTGGACCTCGCGGCGCGCCCAGCGCACCTCGATGGTCATCGTGACCTGCTTGTCTTTCGTCTTGCTGGCGCGCAGCGAGCCCGTGGCGTCGCCCGGCAGGCGCAGCTGGGTACCACTCTTGGCGCTGGCGACCAGGTCGCCGGCCTCGACGAACTCACCCGAGCCGACCTCGACGGTCATGCCCGCTGGCACGAGGTAAGCGAGCCGCACGTCCTCGTCGTCGACGTCGCGCACGAGCAGCACGCCACCGTCGCTGCCGATCGGCAGCAGTTCGACGACGCCCTCTTCCTCACTGCGGACCTCGAGGTCGGCCGTGAGCTCGGCCATCGGCTGGCCGCCGGCGTACTTGTCCTCCTCGATCCAGGCCGCCTTCGGCAGGATCAGGCGAGCGTCGCGCAGCTCGCGGTAGTCGAGCGTGATGCGACGCGGGAAACGGTACTGGGCGATGCCTGCCAGCTTGGACTTGACGCCCTTCGCCAGCTGCTGGCCCTGCTCGACGGGCTCGCCGTCACCGACGACGGCGTCCTCACCGAGGGCGACCGTGTAGGTCTCCTGTTGGCCGTAACGCAGCCGGCGGTACTCGTCGTCGGTCAGCAGGTCGGCGCGCTTGAGCGGCTTGCCGTCGAGCTTCGCGTCTTGCGGGTCCGTGACGATGTAGCGCGCGAAGTAGAGCACCTGCTCGAGGTGCGAGGTCGACAGGTTGAGCAGGGCGCCGATCTTGCTGGGGACGTCCTTGACGTACCAGATGTGGGCGCAGGCGGTGGCCAGTTCGACGTGGCCCATGCGGTAGCGGCGCACCGTCGACTTCGTCACTTCGACGCCGCAGCGCTCGCACACCTTGCTGGCGAAGCGCTGCCCGCGGTACTTCCCGCAGGCGCACTCCCAGTCCTTCTCGGGGCCGAACACGCGCTCATCGAAGAGGCCGTCGCGCTCGGGCTTGAGGGTGCGGTAGTTGATGGTCTCGGGTTTGGTGATCTCGCCGTAGCTCCAGCTGCGGATACGCTCTGGAGAGGCGATCTGGATCTGGACGCGGTCGAACTCGCGGTACTGGTTCACGTGGTGATCAGCTCCTTACCAGCGACGTCCGGTCTCGTCGAAGATGTCCACAGGCTTGTCGGCGCGATCCAAGACGCGAACGTCGAGACCGAGCGAGTGGAGTTCCTTGACGAGGACCTTGAACGACTCCGGGATGGTGGGTTCGAGCACGTCGTCACCCTTGACGATCGCCTCGTACGCGGCGTTGCGGCCGTCGATGTCGTCGGACTTGATCGTGAGCATCTCCTGCAGGGTGTACGCCGCGCCGTGCGCCTGGAGCGCCCAGCACTCCATCTCACCGAGGCGCTGCCCGCCGAACTGGGCCTTGCCGCCCAACGGCTGCTGCGTGATGAGCGAGTAGGGTCCGGTGGAGCGGGCGTGCATCTTGTCCTCCACCATGTGGTAGAGCTTCATGACGTACATGATCCCGACGACGATCGGGGCGTCGATCGCCTCGCCGGAGCGGCCGTCGAACAGGACCGCCTTGCCCGAGCGGGCGAGTTGCACCAGCGCCTCGTCGGGCTGCAGGCCGGCGTCGATCACGCCGAGCTTGTCGGCGCGCCGCACGACCTGACGCTCGCGCTTGTCGATGGCGAAGCCGGCCTCGCTGCTGGCCTTGCCGTCACGCCGCGCGGCCGATTCGAGCAGCTCCTTGATCTCACCCTCGGAGGCGCCGTCGAACACCGGCGTCACGAACGACACGCCGTGCTTGTACGCCGCGAGGCCGAGGTGCGTCTCGAGGATCTGCCCGAGGTTCATGCGTGAGGGCACGCCGAGCGGGTTGAACACCAGGTCGACGGGCGTGCCGTCCTCGAGGTAGGGCATGTCTTCGGGCGGCAGGATCTTCGCGACCACACCCTTGTTCCCGTGCCGGTTGGCGAGCTTGTCGCCCTCGATCAGGCGGCGCTTCTGAGCGACGTAGACGCGCACCATCTCCTGGACACCGGGCTTGAGCTCGACGCCGGGGTCGCCCCGCCGGAACCGCACGGTGCGGAGCACGATGCCGCCGTCACCGGGCGGGACGCGCAGCGAGGTGTCCTTCACCTCGCGCGCCTTCTCGCCGAAGATCGACCGCAACAGGCGCTCCTCGGGGGTCGGGTCCTTCTCCCCCTTGAAGCTGGTGTGCCCCACCAGGATGTCGCCCTGCTTGAGCTCGGCACCGATGCGGACAACGCCGTCCTCGTCCAGGTCGCGCAGGGCGGCCTCGGACAAGCCGGGGATGTCGCGCGTGATCTTCTCGGGGCCGAGCTTGGTGTCGCGCGCCTCCTTCTCGAACTTCTCGATGTGGACCGAGGTGTAGGCGTCGTCGCGCACCAGGCGCTCCGAGAGGACGATGGCGTCCTCGAAGTTGTAACCGTCGAAGGGCATGACGGCGATGAGGATGTTCTTGCCGAGCGCGAGACGGCCGACCTCGGAAGCGGGGCCGTCGGCCAGGACCTGACCGGTCTCGACCTGTTGCCCGATCCGCACGACCGGGCGCTGGTCGAGGTTGGTGTTCTGGTTGGAGCGCTGGAAGCGCGTCAGTTCGTACGCGCGCTCGATGCCCTTGGCGCCCTCGACGACGACGCGGGTCGCGTCGACGAACGTGACCGTGCCCGCCGCCTCGGCGAGCACCGCGGTGCCCGAATCGCGCGCCACGCGCTCCTCGACGCCGGTGCCGACGAACGGCGCCTCGCTCCGGATGAGCGGCACGGCTTGCGACTGCATGTTCGAGCCCATCAACGCGCGGTTGGCGTCGTCGTGCTCGAGGAAGGGGATGAGCGCGGTGGGGATCGAGATGATCTGCTTGGGCGAGACGTCCATGAAGTCGACGCCGCTCGGGTCGACGAACACGGGGTCGCCGAGCTTGCGGGCGACGATGCGCTCCGTCGCGAAGCGCCCGTCGTCTTCCAGCGGCGTGTTCGCCTGCGCGATGATGTAGCGGTCCTCGTCGTGGGCCGTCATGTACACGACTTCGGGGGTCACGACGCCGCCCTCGACGCGACGATAGGGCGCCTCGATGAAGCCGAGCGGGTTGACGCGCGAGAAGCTCGCCAGCGACGTGATCAGGCCGATGTTGGCGCCTTCGGGCGTCTCGATCGGGCAGATCCGGCCGTAGTGCGTGCGGTGCACGTCACGGACGTCGAAACCCGCGCGCTCACGGGTGAGGCCGCCGGGCCCGAGGGCCGAGATGCGGCGCTTGTGGCGGAGCTCCGAGAGCGGGTTGACCTGGTCCTTGAACTGCGACAGCTGGCTCCGGCCGAAGAACTCGCGCAGCGCGGCCACGATCGGCCGGTTGTTGACCAGCTTCTGCGGCGTCGCGGCGTCGGGGTTGCCGAGCAGCATGCGCTCGCGCACCCCGCGCGCCATGCGGCCGAGGCCGACGCGGATCTGGTCGGCGACGAGCTCGCCGACGGTGCGGATGCGGCGGTTGCCGAGGTGATCGATGTCGTCCTCGCCGTAGCCCTCCGTACCGGCCTGGAGCTGGACGAGGTACTGCAGCGTCGGGATCAGGCCGTAGTCGACGAAGGTGCCGTCCTTGAACCCGAGCAACGTCTTCTGTTCATACGACAGGCCCAGCTTGTCGTTGAGCTTGTAGCGGCCGGCATCGCCCAGGTCGTAGCGCCGGGGGTCGGCAAGCAGGCTGTGGATGTAGCTGATCGCCTTCTCGACCTTCGGCGGGTCGCCGGGACGCAAGACCGTGAACAACCGCAGGAGCGCTTCGTCGCCGGTGATCCCGCTGGCCTCCTCGGCCTCGAAGGTGGGATCGACGAGCGACTCGTACCCTTGGAACAGCGCGCGGATGGCCTCATCGCCGTATCCCAGGACGCGCAGCAACAG
>PWQI01000335.1 GCA_003556805.1 Trueperaceae bacterium
CCCGCGACGAAGCGGGCGAACGGCGTCCAGGAGCGGTTTCGTGCGGAGTACATCAGGGTGCGTCGGCCTCCTCGCGAGATGGTCGAGTGTACCACAGTTTCCCACGATTTCCCACACTCGTCTCATCTCAGGCCACGTTCCCCACGATCGCTCCCACTGCGGCCTCATGCGGCCCCGGTTTCGGTCGGAGCGAGCCGTGCAGCACCGCGGCGATGGCGACACGGCCGGCCGACGCCTGGTGGAGGGACGTGAACATGAACGAGAGCATCACCGCCGCGACCACGAAGAGAGTCGGCGACCGAAGTCGCCGACTCTCACGCAGGTGGGCCGATAAGCCGGGTTCTGTCGGAGCGCGCCGCGCAGCGGCGCACTCGCCTGATCATCTCTCTGGGACGCGCGTCGCCGCGCGCCTCGAGCGGTCGACCCGGAGATGGTAGCGGGCCGGGCAAGCCCTTTCTCCCTATCGGACCTTGCACCAGGTGGGGTTTACCTAGCTGCCCGTGTTGCCACGGGCACTGGTGCGCTCTTACCGCACCGTTTCACCCTTACCGGCCGCCGAGGGGTTGCCTCGGACCGTTGGCCGGCGGTCTGCTCTCTGTTGCACGTGCCGTCGCCTTACGCGCCCAGCCGTTAGCTGGCACCCTGCCCTACGGTGCCCGGACTTTCCTCGAAGACGGTGCGAACCGTCCCCGCGATCAGGTGGCCCACCCTGCACCCACGATGCTAGCAGACGCGAACGCGCGGCGGGCGCTCAGGGAGGACGGTCGCTCCGTGCGCCCGCCGCGCTCTCACGAGCGTGGGGCTCGTGCGACAAGCGCACGAGCCCCACGCGTTCACATGGTTCCTGGGCGTTACTGGGTGCGGTAGTCGGTGACGACCAGCTGACCCGACACGATCATGTCGCGGATCACCTCGAGCTCGACCAACAGGTCGCTCGGGATGAGCGCCTCGTTGTACTCGTCGAGCGCGAAGCCGACGCCTTCCTCGGCCAGGCCGAGCACCTGCGTGCCCGGCTCGAAGGTGGCGTTCACGACGTCGTAGACGGCGTTGTACGCGGCGACGTCGACGCGCTTGAGCATCGAGGTCAGGCCGTGGTTCAAGGTGTCGGGGTTGCCGTCCGTGTCACCGAACGGGTTCTGGTTGCTGTCGACGCCGATGAAGAACAGCGGCTGGGCGCCGTCGCAGGCCTGCGCGTACGCGGCGTGCGGTTCGATCTGCGCCACCTGGGCGGCGAGCGGGGTCGAGCGCAGCGTGCCGGTGGGGCGGTAGCACATCGTCTCCTTGACGAAGTCGATGACGCCGTTGCCCGACGCGCCGGCGGCGGCGTAGATGATGTCTGCGCCCTGGGCCTGCTGCGAGGTGGCGAGCTCCTTGGCGCGCGCCGGATCGTTCCACGCCGTCGGCGTCACGCCGACGTAGTTGCTGATCACGGTGCAGTCCGGGCAGGCGTAGAGGACGCCCTCCTCGTAGCCGAGGTTGAAGGCGCGGATGAGCGGGATGTCCATGCCGCCCACGAAGCCGACGACGCCGGTCTGCGACATGGTGCCGGCGATGTAGCCGACCAGGAACGAGCCCTCGTGCTCCTTGAAGACCACGGAGCGGATGTTCGGACCTTCCCGCACGTCGTCGATGAGGACGAACGCCGTGTCGGGGAACTCGGCCGAGACCGAGGCGATCGCGTCGGCCTGCAAGAACCCGGGGGCGACGATCAACTCGGCGCCCGCTGCGGCGATGGTGCGCATGCCGCCAGCCGAGGTGTCGGGCGTGCCCTCGAACTCGAGCAGGTCGATCTCGAGGCCGAACTCGGCGTCGAGCTCGGCGATGGCGGTCTCCATGCCGCGCCAGGTGCCTTCGTTGAACGAGCCGTCGAACTTGCCGCCGGCATCGAAGGTGATGCCGAACACGTAGTCCTGGGCGCCGGCGAGCGAGATGATCGCGGCGACCAGCAGGGTGGTGATGATGCGCATGGGGCCTCCTCTGGGGTGTCGTGCGGTCCTCTAGACCATTGACCCCATGAAGAATACCATCGCGGTGCCCCGTCGCCGAGCGTGTGGATGCCCCACATTGCGGGACGATGAAGGTGCTGCGCTACGTCTGGACGCGTCGAGCGAGCAGCCGGCACGAATCGCCGGCGTCCGCCGTGGCACGCAGCGTCAGCGCGCACCGACGATCGTTCGTACGTCGGCGAGCCCTGGCTCGTCGCTGAGCAGGAGCAGCGTGTCGCCGGCCTCGATCGTCGTCGCTCCGCGCGGCACGATGAAGCGGCCGCCCCGACCTATCAGCACCACCAAGGCCTGCTCAGGCAGACCGAGCTCGAGGATCTTGCGCCCGACCACCTCCGAGCCCGCCGGCACCCGCACCTCGACGAGGTCGCTGTCGAGGGCCGCGGTCTGCTCGAGCTCCAGCGGGTAGCGGGTCACGTGCGCGACGGGCTCGTCGACCCCGAGGCGGCGCGCGACGAAGGGGATCAGCGGGCTCTGGAGCAGCACCGAGACCCCCACGGCGAAGAACACGACGTGGAAGATCAGGTCCGCGTCGTCCAGGCCGGCCACCATCGGATAGGTCGCGAGCACGATCGGGACCGCACCGCGCAGGCCCACCCAGGAGACCATCGCGATCTCCCGTTTCGTCAACGAGCTCCACCAGAGCGTCGCGAACACGCCCACCGGCCGGGCGACGAACACGATCACGAGGGCGAGCACCAGCCCCGGCACCGCCGCGGTGACGAGCTCGCTCGGGAAGACGAGCAGCCCCAGGGTGACGAACGATGGTGATCTGCATGATCCAGCCGAGGCCGTCGTGGAAACGCAGGATGCTGCGCTTGTGCACGAAGTCGTGGGTCGCCATGCTCATGCCCGCCAGGTAGACGGCCAGGAACCCGTTGCCACCCAGGGCGTCCGCGGCGCCGTAGACGAGCAGCGCCGCGGCGACCGTGAAGACCGGGTAGAGGCCGTCGTACGCGAGGTCGAGCCGGTTGATAACGAAAGCCGCGAGGTGCCCGAGCGCGACGCCGATCAGCAGCCCGAGCGCCATCTGCAGAAGGAACATCGGCACGAGGCCGAGGAACGGCGACCCCGGTGCCTGGATCAGCGTCAGGAGACCGACCGTCAGGAAGACCGCCATCGGGTCGTTGCTGCCGGACTCGAGCTCGAGCACGCGCCGGAGGCGCTCCGAGAGCCCGATCCCGCGCGAGCGCATCACCGAGAACACGGCCGCCGCGTCGGTGCTCGACACGATCGCGCCCAGGAGCAGCCCCTTGAGCGGGGGGAGGCCCAGGAGCGCCATCGCGACCAGGCCGACGACGGCGGCGGTGATGGCGACGGCCAGCGTCGACAGGCCGATGCCGAGCGCGAGCACCGGACGGACGGTGGACCAGCGCGTGTCGAGGCCGCCCGAGAAGAGGATCAGCGCGAGCGCCGCCACGCCGATGGCCTGCGCCCCGGTCGGATCGTCGAAGGCGATGCCCCCGAGCCCCTCCGAGCCCGCGAGCATGCCGATCAGCAGGAACAGGGCGAGGCCCGGGACGCCGATGCGCCCCGATGCCTTGCCCGCCACGATGGCGAGGAGCAGCATGACGCCGAGCGCCAACAGAACGGTACCGATCGGGCTCAGGCGCGCCCTCCGGTAGCCGTCGGCCGTACGCAGCCGGTGGCCTCGCTCATGGCAGTGGGTCCCCGCCCGAGCGGCGAGCCTCCGCGCCGCGCGGGACGAAACCCAGCACGTCCACCAGGTCGAGGACCATGACGATCCCCTTGCCGGGTCGGTCGAGATCGCCAGCCTCGTGGACGGCGCGAGCGACCTCGCTCGCACGTTCGGCATCGACGACGAGGTAGAGCAGCTCACGCTCGCGCTCGATCGGCATGCCCAGGAAGTTCGGTGGGTCGAACAGGTCGCGCCCGCGGCCGCGGACGACCGTGATGGCCTGACCACCGACCCGCCGCACGACGTCTGTGATCGCTGGCGTCAGGCTCTGGTCGACGATGGTGATGACGAGGCGGTAGCCATGCTCCTCCATAGGCAGCCCACCTTTCCCGTGCGTCACCGAACCCATCACGAGATCGTTCGACGAGCGCTTGCTTCCATCGTACCCGGGCAGCGTCTGCCCCGCACACCGGCGATGACGTTCAGAACAGGATCTTGGTCCAGTCCAGCTCGTCGAGCGGACGGAACACGTCGGCGTGCTCGAGCAGCACGCCTGCGGACTGGTTCTTGAACATGGCGCACTCGACGTGTTGCCCGTGGCGCTTGATCGCCTCGACCAGCTCGACGTAATCGCCGTCGCCCGACACCAGCAAGCAGCAGTCGTAGGCGTCGCGATGCGCGAGCGACAGCGCCTCGACGGCGATCGCCACGTCGATGCCCTTCTCGACGAGCGAGCCGTCGTGGCGGCGGTGCAGGCGCCCGAGGCGCACGGTGACGTAGGGGATGCGCCGCAGCGACTCGAAGAAGCGGTGCTGGCCGTCGCGCAGGTCTTCGTCGTAGTCGTCTGTCAGGGGGGCGTTGAAGTAGTAGCAGCGCACCAAGCGGCGACCGTTCGACAGCTGCCGCATGAGCTCCTGGAGGTTGACACGGGTGCTCTGGAGGTTCTCGCGCATCCCGTTGTAGAGGTTGCTGCCGTCGATGAAGATAGCCACGCGTTCGCGCACGGTTCCGACCGCCTTCGCACAGGTGAGATAGCGCGGGTCGCCGACCGAGGTCGTGACCCGGCGGCCGTAGTGTACCGGACGCGCGGCGCCGACGCGCGTGCGTCCGTCGCTGCCGCGTCGCGGACCGCTGCGCGCCGACGGCGGCGCGGGCGCGTCTCGGGTACACTCCGCCGCATGGGACCGAGAACGCGCGTCGCATCGTTCGACCTCGACCACACCGCCGTCCG
>PWQI01000002.1 GCA_003556805.1 Trueperaceae bacterium
TCGGCGAGGTACGCCGCGACCCACACCAGCGGCGCGTTCCAGTTGATGGTGACTTCGTTGGTCGACCAGCTGCCGCGCAGGTCGACGTAGCGGCGTGCGGGGCCGGCGTCGAGCGTGGCGTGTTCGAGAGCGGTCGGGTCGCTGGGCGAAGCGTTGGGACCGCCGGCCACGACGCCCGGGGGCGGTGGCGGGTAGCTGCCTTCGTTGGCCCAGAAGCGGTGGTGCGGGTTCGTCATCGCGCGTTCGCCGTAGCCGGACACGAAGCTGAACGCCAGCGCGTTGCGCCCCAGCAGGTAGTCCATGCTCTCGAGCACGCCGTGCAGGTACGCCTCGTTACCGGTGAGGTCGTGGGCGTACGCGAGCACGATGGCGTTGTTGAGCACCGCGCTGTTGGAGCCCCACACGTAGCTGCGGATCGGCACGCGGTAGCCCTCGGTGGCGATCACCTCGAGGTAGCCGTCAGCGGTCCGGAGGAGCTGCTCGCGCAGTGCGGCGACCTCGTCGAGGTCGCTGACCTCAGGGAGCTCCACCAGGCTGGCCTGGTGGAGGATCAGCGACAGCGCGCCGAGCGCGGCGGTGTCGCCCCAGGTCATCGCGGTGTCGCGCCCCAGGCCGCCGAAGCGGGTCAGGTAGGGCGTGGCGCGCATCGCGTCGGCGTAGCTCGGGTCGCGCGTCGTGAGGTACAGCTCGGCGGCCGCCCAGAAGCGCTCGTCCACGATCCGGACGTCGTCGTAGTTGCCGCCACCTGCGCCGGGCGTGTTGCCCGCCAGGGCGACCGGCTCCTCGACGCCGGCTCGGAAGGCCCGCTCGGCGGCCTCCAGGCAGCGCTCGGCGAACTCGGGATCGAGGTCGCGCCAGATGCGCGCGCATTGCGCCGCGGTGGCGGCGAGGTTGAAGGTCGCGGCGGTCGACGGCGGGGAGAGGTAGCGCCCGCCCTCGCTCTCGAACGCCGGGTCGTTGTCGAAGAACGTGGGTGGCAGGAGGGGGATGCCCTCCCACTCGAGGTCGTGCAGCTTGTGGTGGGCCATCCCGGCCTGCGGCTGCCCCTCGGGCACCTGCATCGACAGCAGCCAGGCCATCTGCCAGCGCGCCTCGTCCAGCAGGTCGCTCACGCCGTTGCCGCTCTCGGGGAGGTTCAGGCTGCCGTCCGGGAAGGCGTGGGGCAGCCGCTCGTAGAGGTTCAGCAGCGTCCAGACGCTGATGCCGCCGTTGACGACGTACTTGCCGTAGTCGCCGGCGTCGTACCAGCCCCCCGACACGTCGAGGGTGTAGTCGCAGCCGGGCCACGCGATGCCGTCCGCGTCGGTGCCGCGGTAACAAGTGACGGCGTCGTCGCTGAGGTGCCCGGCGGGACGCGCGTGCGCCGGCCCGGCGTGCGCTGGATGGAGCTCGATGCCGCTGCGGCTGAGGTAGAAGTAGCGCGCCGCGTCGGTAGCCAACCGCGCGAAGGGCAGCTCGCCGATCACGAAGGGCGCGCTGACGACGTCGTTGATCTGGAGGCGGTAGGTGCCGGGCGTGTCGAACCCCGTGAAGTCGGCGACCTGGATGGTGTCGCCGGAGGCGGCGTCCGAGATCGGCGGTCCGGTCGAGGCGGCGTACACCATCCGCCCCGTGGCGTCGTCGATGAGCGCCCAGGCGGTGGCGAAGGCGCCGTGGTTGGCCAGCATCCCGAAGTGCGGTGCGCCGGGGAGGTACCCCAGTTGGTTCACGGCGACCCGCGGCCTCGGCCGCACGATGCCGGGGTCCGGCCGCTCGCTGACGGTCAGCGCCGCCTCGTTGCCCAGTTCGTAGAAGACGCCGCGCCCGAACACCGACGGGTCCTGCCAACTCGTGTCGCGGGTGTCGGCCGCCGACCAGATCAGCTTGACGTCGCGCGAACCGCCCGACGAGCCGTTGGCGTGCGCCTGCAACCCGACCTCGAGCCCATGCCGCAGGTCGACGCCCGCGGGGATCGGCACGGCGGCCTCGAAGCCCCAGCCGTCGGCGGTCTCGAACACGAACGCGCGAACGCCGGACTGGCCGGCGTTGACCCCGGTCATCACCAGGTCGGTGGGGTCGGTGTTGCCCAGGTTCGTCGGGTTGACGTTGACCTGGAACACCCCGTCGCCGTAGGTCCGGCGGAAGAGATCGTCGCTGAAGTTCAGGTAGAACTCGAGCGAGTCCTCGTTCCAGTAGTTGCTGCCGTGCTGCCCGGTGACGATGGTCTTGTCGGGCATGACCATGTACAGGTACAGGTGCGTCTCGTCCGCCGCCAGCGCGAACTGGAAGTGGCCGTTCTCGGCCGGATCGAGGGACACCATCGGGCCGGTGTCGACGACCTCGAAGGGGATGCCGTTCCAGTCGCCGAGGTCGCCGTCGAGGGTGATGGGCACCGGGAAGGGGATGAACACGACCTCCTGCGGCCGGTGGGGGCGCAGGAGCGCCGGGTCGACGAGCGCCGGGCCAGCGGGATCCGGCAGCGCCACGACGCGCGGACCGTCGGCGTGACCGTCCGGGCCGACCGGGCCAGGCACGGCCGCCGATGCCGCGTTCGCCGCGGCCGAGCTCGACGAGGCGCTCGCCGCGGCTGCGGCCGCGCATTCGGCCGCCAACGCCAGCCACGGTCCCGCCGCCCCGTCCGCGTAGCTCAGGCCGTACCCGCGGGGGAACAGCGGCGCCTCGCAGCCCTCGGTCGGCAGGTCAGCGAAGTCGAACGGTAGTTGCCCGACGTCCCGCGGCCAGGTGTAGGGCAGCGTGCCGACGAAGTCGCGGACGCCGAAGAGCACCTCGGCGACGCCATCGCCCTCGCTGCCGGGCAGCCACGCGGCCACGACGGCGTCGGCCAGGTCCAGCGCCTCGTCGATGACGAGCGGCCTGCCCGAGACGAGCACCACCACCAGCGCGTCGACCTGCTCGCGCAGTCGGCCGATCAGAGCCGCGTCCAGGCTGCCGAGGCCGAGCGTGGCGCTGTCGCCGAACCACTCGGCGTAGGGCGGCTCGCCGACGACGGCGATCGCGAGCTCCGCCCGCAGCGGCTGCCCGTCGGCGCCGACGAAGCGCCCGCGCGGGCTGTGGAGCAGCGTGGTTGCCGCGCCGAACCCCGCCTCGAGGCCCTCGAGGATGGTGGTGCCGGGGGTGAGCGAGGCCGTCGAGCCCTGCCACTCGATCGTCCACCCGCCCGACTGCACGCCGATGCTGTGGGCCGCCGAACCGGTGACGAGCACGGTCTGCACAGCGTCGGCCCGCAAAGGCAAAGTCTCGTCCTCGTTCTTCAGCAAGACCAGCGTCTGGGCGACGGCGTCGCGCGCCAGCTCGCGATGCGCCGCCGAGCCCACGGTGGCCTGCAAGCCCTCCTCGCCGAACGGCCGCTCGAAGAGGCCGAGCTCGAACTTCACGCGTAGGATCGCTGCCACGGCCGCATCGATCCGCTCGGTCGTGAGGTCCCCGCGTCGGACCGCGTCCAGCACCGCGCGGATGAAGCGCGCGCCGTCGTACGGCACCATGTTCATGTCGATGCCCGCGCCCAAGCTGGCGACGACCGCGTCGTAGTACCTCGCCGCCACGTCGTCGACGCCACCCCAGTCGGACACGACGAAGCCGTCGAAGCCGAGCTCGCCCCGCAGCACCTCGCGGATCAGGTAGGCGTGGGCGTGCATCGGCTCGCCGCGCCAGCTGGAGAAGGAGATCATGATGCTGCGGGCGCCCGCTTCCACGGCATCGACGTAGGGGGCGAGGTGCACGCTGCGCAGGGTCTCCTCGTCGATGTCGGCGTCGCCGCGGTCGAGCAGGGCGCCGGCGATGGGCGAGGTGCCGAACGCGGTCGCGCCGTCGCCGACGAAGTGCTTGGGCGTGCCCAGCACCGTGTGGGGTGCCGCCAGGTCGTCGCCCTGCAGGCCGCGCAGGGCCGCCAGCGAGAGGCGCGTGACCAGCTCAGGATCCTCGCCGTAGCCCTCGTAGGTCCGGCCCCAGCGGATGTCGCGCGGGACGGCGAGGACGGGCGCGTAGTTCCAGTGGATGCCGGTGGCTAGCATCTCGAGGGCCGTGACCCGGGCGATCTCCTCCACCAACTCGGCGTTCGCGGCCGCGCCGAGCCCGACGTTGTGCGGGAACACGACCGCGCCTGCGACTTTCGCGTGCCCGTGGACGGCGTCGACGCCGTAGAGGAGCGGGATGCCCAGCCGCGTCGCCAACGCGGCCTCCTGGTAGGCGCGGACCATGCCGGCCCAGCCGGCCACGCTGTTGTTGCCGGCCGGGTAGCCCCCGCCCCCGCTCAGCACGCCGCCGAGCGCCAGGCGTGTCACGTCCGCCGGCGAGGCACTCCCCTTCTCGAGCAGCGTCATCTGGCCGACCTTCTCCTCCAGCGTCATGCGCGCCAGCAGGTCGGCCACGCGTTCGTCGACGCTCCGCGTGGCGTCGAGGTACGCCGGTGCCGGCTCCTGAGCGACGGCCAGCGTGAGCGCCATCACCGCGAGAAGCGCCAGGATCGCGGGCGCGGTCAGCGGGTTGCGTCGGTGGGTGCGCACGTCGAACCTCCTCAGCGAAGCGCCCTCGGCCCGGTTCAGGCCACGCGCTCGGTCGGGCTCACGCCGCGTTCGGCCCACGGCGTCGTGCTCAGGCCGTCGCCGATCTCGAACAAGGCATGGGGGCCGCCGGTGGCCGCACCGCCCGCGGCGGGACCCGCGGTGGCCGCGCCGCCCGCTGCCGGGCCCACGGCGGCCGCGCCGCCCGCTGCCGGCCCGCTGCTTGGCGGCCCGAACGGATGCAGCGGCAGGTCGGCGTCGGCGACCGGCCAGCGCAGGCGCAGCCGCGCCTCGAAGGCCGACGCCCCGAGGATGGGCTCGGCGACCGCGGCGCCCTCGCTGCCGGGCAGCCAGGCGCACA
>PWQI01000053.1 GCA_003556805.1 Trueperaceae bacterium
CCGACTTCGTGCTCGACATCGGCGGGCAGGACATGAAGGCGGTCTTCCTCGAGGGTGGCGTCGTCACCTCGATCACCGTCAACGAAGCCTGCTCCAGCGGCTGCGGCGCCTTCCTCGAGACCTTCGCCACGGACCTCGGCGTTCCGGTCGAACGGATCGCCGAGCGGGCGTTCGCCAGCGCCTCACCGGCGCGGCTCGGCAGCCGCTGCACCGTGTTCATGCGCAGCAGCGTGATCACCGAGCAGCGCAACGGCAAGGCGCCCGACGACATCCTGGCCGGGCTGTGCGTCAGCGTGGTGGAGAACGTGTTCACCAAGGTCCTGCGGCTCTCGAACCTGGAGCGGTTGGGGCGACGCGTGGTGGTGCAAGGCGGCACCTTCCGCAACGACGCCGTGCTGAGGGCGTTCGAGCGCTGGACGGGCCGCGAAGTGTCGCGGGCGTCCCACCCCGAGCTCATGGGCGCGATCGGCACCGCCCTGGCCACCCGCGAGCGGCACCTGGACGGGGCATGGAGCGCGAGCCGCTTCGTCGGCTTCGAGGCGCTCGAGCGCTTCGGCTACGAGGAGCGCAGCGGGGTGCACTGCCCGTTCTGCGGCAACCACTGCGAGCGGACCGTCCTCACCTTCGCCAACGGCACCACCCACGTGCAGGGGAACCGCTGCGAGCGGGGCGAGATCGTCGGCGACCTGCACGACGCGCAGGTCCGCGACCGCGTGCGGGCCGTGAACGCCGCGCGCCGGACGGTGCCCGACGTCGTGGCAGAGCGCGCCCGGCTGCTGCAGCGCCGCTTCCTCGAGCCACCCCAGGGCATGGCGTCGCGGGGCGTCCTCGGCATCCCGCTCGCGCTCGACGCGTATCGGCGCCTGCCGTTCTGGCGGGCGTTGTTCGAGCACCTCGGCTGGGAAGTCCGCGTCTCGGCGACCAGCGAGCGCTCCCAGTACCAGCGTGGCCTGGCGACGATCCCGTCGGACACGGTGTGCTTCCCGGCGAAGCTGGCGCACGGGCACGTCCTCGCGCTGGCCGAGCAGGGCGTCGACCGCATCGTCGTACCGATCCTGATCACCGATCCCTCCGAGCGCTCCGGCCTCGACCTCGACCGGCCCTGCGCCGTGCTGCACGGGTACGGCGCCGTGTTGCGCACGAACTGCCAGCACGCCGTGGCCGTGCCCATCGAGACGCCCACCTTCGTGTGGAACACCCCGGCGATGCGCGAGCGGCAGCTCGCCGACTGGTTGTCGCGCGAGCACGGCGTGCCGCGGGCGGCGGTCCGCGGCGCGATCGGAGCGGGCCTCGAGGCGCAGCGCCGGTTCGATGAGGCCCTCCAGCGGCGTGGCGCCGAGGTGCTGGCCGCGCTCGATGGCGACGAGCGCTTCGCCGTGGCGCTGGCAGCCCGCCCCTACCAGTACGACCCGCTCGTCAACCACGACGTGGCGGCCGAGCTCGTCGGCCACGGCGTGCCGGTCCTGCCCGTGGACGCGCTGCCCGGCGTGGACGACGTGCAGCTGGATCTGCGTGTGCCGCTCAACAACCTGGCGCAGGCGCGCCTCTACGGCGCTGCGACGTTGGCCGCGGGCGACCCGCGGCTCGAGCTGGTGCAGGTGATCAGCTTCGGCTGCGGCCACGACGCCGTCGTCAGCGACGAGCTGGTGCGCATCCTCGAGCGTGGCGGCAAGCAGTTGCTGCAGCTCAAGCTCGACGAGAGCGACGTGCGCGGGCCGATGCGCCTGCGGATCACGTCGTTCCTCGAGACCGTGCGCACCCGGCGCCGCGCCCCCCGGGCGGTCGACCGCGCCGTCGCAGCACCGCCGCCCCGCTACCTGCCGCGAGACCGCCAGGCGCGCACCGTGTACATCCCGAACCTGAGCCCCGCGTTCTCGGAGCTGGTCGCCGCGATCCTGCGATCACAAGGGATGCGGATAGAGGTCGTGCCGCTCGCCGACGCCGCGGCCATCGAGCTGGGCAAGCGCCACGTGCACAACGACGTCTGCTTCCCAGCCCAGGTCAACATCGGCGAGTTCCTGCGGCACGTGCGAGACGAGCGGCTCGACCCGGCCACGGTCGCCTTCGGACTCCACCAGAACTGCAAGGGCTGTCGGGCAGGCCAGTACGCCGCCCTGGCGCGCAAGGCGTTGGACCAGGCCGGGTACGAGAGCGTTCCCATCGTGACGAGCAGCCTCGACGAAGGCGCGCAGGCCGCGCACCCCGGTTTCCGGCCTGGTGCACTGGGTCAGGTCCAGCTCGTGTGGGCGCTGGCCGTGCTCGACGCGCTGGAGGACCTGCGGCGCAGCACCCGGCCCTATGAACGCACCCCAGGGGCGACCGAGCGCGTGTTCGAGGACGCCATCGCGGCGCTGCTGCGCGCCGCGCCCCGTACGGTGGGCGCGCCGCTCGGCGTGCTCCGGGACGCGGTGCACTCCTTCAACGCCGTGGACGTGGTGGATGGCCCGGCGAAGCCAGTCGTCCAGGTGCTGGGCGAGGTGATGGTCGCCGTGCACACCACGGCGAACTACGGCGTCGAGGCGTACCTCGAACGCAACGGCATGGAGGTCCTGGGCACGCGTCTGTCGGACTTCTTCAACGAGTCGTTCCTGCGGTCGCTGGCGGAGCGCACCGACTACGGCGCCACCCCCGGCTTCCTCGAGCGCTGGGGCCGCGAGTTGGGGCACGCCGCCTTCAACCAGGCCCACCACGCCGTAGAGCGAACCCTACGGCGCTACGTTCGCTACCGCCCGCGCCCGACCACGGCCGAGATCTACGCATCCGTCGCGCACCTGCTCGCCGTGGTCCACGAGTGCGGCGAGGGTTGGCTACTGCCTGGCGAGATCCTACACTCGGCCCACGAAGGGATCCACAGCTTCGTGGTCGTCCAGCCGTTCGGCTGCATCCCCAACCACGTCGACGGCCGCGGCATGATCCGCGCCATCAAGGAGCAGTACCCACACCTGCAGATCCTGCCGCTCGACGTCGACCCCGACACCAGCGTGGGCAACCTCGAGAACCGCCTGCAGATGCTGGTCATGAACGCGCGGGCGCTGGAGGAACGCAAGACGGCGCTGAGAGCGTAGGCGTGGACCAGGTCGCTCGACCGCCGGCTCCTGTCGATGCCCGTGCCACGCACGACCGCGTGGCGCACCGCACGCAGGCGACGTACGACCCTCGCGCCAGCATCCGCACCCCTGTGAGGATGTCGTCATGAGCGCCAATGCCCCAGCCAGCGACCACGCCGCGGCACGCGACCTCGGTGCGCTCCGAGCAGCGATCGCCGCCGCCATCGTCTGCTTCGTGGTGGCGGCCGCGGCGGGAGCGCTCATGCGCTTCGGCCTCCTGCACGGGCTCCCGTACGGCTGGACGCACGAGAGCGTCCGCTTCGCCCACACCCACCTGATGTACTTCGGCTGGGTGGCGCCGGCGCTCTTCGCGCTGACCGGCGCGCACCTCGTGCGCCGCACCGGCCGCCGGCTACCGCGCACCTTCCTCGCAGGCATCGCCGGCAGCCTCGCCGCCGGCGTCCTGTCGTTCGTTCCGTTCCTCCTGAGCGGGTACCGGCCGATGCCAGTGCTCGGCACGGTCCTGCCGCTATCGATGATCGCGTCGACGCTGGCCGTCCTGGCCTGGTACCTGTGGGCGCTCGGTTACGCCGCGGCGACCGTTCGCCTGGCGCGCGACCTCCCCCTCCTCGCGCTCGACGCCGCGGTGCTCGCGCTGCTGCTGGCGACCACGGGCGCGTGGGGGCTCGCCCTGGCAGCGTTCGCGCCGGTTGCCTCGGGCAGCCTCATGGACGCGCTCGTCCACTTCTTCCTCGACACCCTCTCGAGCGGCTACTTCGCCTTCGCGGTCGTCGGTCTGCTCCTCGCCGGCGTCCGCGACCGGATCGACGACGCCCTCGGGCGCCCGGCGTTGGCGGTGTTCGTCACCGGGACCCTGGGCGGAGCTCTGGTCACGTTCGGGAACGGCCCGGACTGGCTCCATCTGACGCTGAAGCTCGGAGCGGCCTACGGCGGCGTCGCCCTCGCCCTCCTCATCGGCCACGCCGCATCGCGCCCACCCACGTCGCGCCATCGCGCCGCACACCTGCTGATCGCGATGCTCCTCGCCGGCAAGGGCCTCCTCGACGCCGCGCTCGCGTTCGACGGCGTCACGCGTGTGATCGAGGCGCTTGCGCTCCCCGTGGTGCTCACGCACGCCTACCTCCTGGGACTGGTGAGCCTCGCGATCGTCCTGCTCGCGCTCGAGCGCTGGCAGCCGTCGGCACACGCCGTCTTCTGGCTCACCACGGCCGCGGTGGCGGTGATGCTGACGCTCCAGCTACCGCTGACGCACGTGTGGCCGTTCGCACGAGGAGCCTGGGTGCTCCCCGCAGCAGCGTGGAGCACGCTCGCACCCCTGGGGGCCATGGTCGTCGTAGGCCTCGCGCTGTGGCGCCAGGGCGCAACGCCGACGGACACGGGTCCGCCGCGCTGAGCCTCGTCGATCTGCCGCTTACCCGCTCAGCTGCCCGATGATCGCGAACATCGGCAGGAACATGCCGGCGACGATGAAGCCGACGACGACGCCGAGGAAGACGATGAGCATCGGCTCGAGCGCCGCGGTCAGGCCCTCGACGGCCTCGTCGACCTCGCGCTCGTAGAACTCCGCGATCTTCTCGAGCATGGCGTCGATCGCGCCGGTCTCCTCGCCGATGGCGACCATCGAGGTCACCAGCGGCGGGAACACCTGCGGGTACTTGGTGAGCGTCACACTGACCTGCTCACCGCGCTGCACGGCATCCTTCGTCTCGCTCAGGATGTCCTCGACGATGGCGTTGCCGGCGGTGCCCTTGGTGATGTCGATCGCCTCGACGATGTTCACGCCGCTCTTGAG
>PWQI01000142.1 GCA_003556805.1 Trueperaceae bacterium
CGGGGCCGAAGCGCAGGTGCGACACCGTGACGGCGCCGGCCTTCTTCGAGTCGAAGACGAAGTAGCCCTGGGCGTAGAGGTCGGTCTGCTCGCCGATGATCTTGACCGTGTTGCGCGTCGCGCCGACCGTCCCGTCGCTACCGAGGCCGTAGAAGACGGCCCGACGGACGTCGGGGTGCTCGGTGACGAAGCTGGGGTCGTGCTTGAGGCTGGTGTGGCTGATGTCGTCGACGATGCCGAGGGTGAAGCCCTGTAGGGGGACGTCGGCCTGCAGCTCGTCGAGCGCCGCCTTCGCCATGGCGGGCGTGAACTCCTTGGAGGCGAGGCCGTAGCGGCCGCCGATGACGACGGGGCGCGCCCGGTCGCTGGGCCACGCGCGCGCGGCGCCGACGACGATGTCCTGGTAGAGCGGCTCGCCGACGGAGCCGGGCTCCTTGACGCGATCGAGCACCGCGATGCCGGTGACGGTCGCGGGCAGCGCTGCGAGCATCGCTTCGACGTCGAACGGGCGGAACAGGCGGACGGTCAGGACGCCGACCTTGTCGCCGGCGGCTGCGAGCGTGGCGACCGCCTCCTTCGCCGCACCGACGCCCGAGCCCATCAGCACGAGCACGCGCTCGGCGTCAGGCGCTCCGTGGTACTCGAAGGGGTGGTAGGCGCGCCCGGTGGCCTCTTCGAAGCGGCGCATCGCGCGCTCCACGGCGGCGGGCACAGCCGCGTAGAACGGGTTGGCGGCCTCGCGCGCCTGGAAGAAGACGTCGGGGTTCTGGGCCGTGCCGCGGATCAGCGGGCGTTCGGGGCTGAGTGACCGCTCGCGGTGCGCGCGGATCAGGTCCTCGTCGATCAGGCCGCGCAGCACGTCCTCTTCGAGCAGCTCGACCACGTTGACCTCGTGGCTGGTGCGGAAGCCGTCGAAGACGTGCAGGAAGGGGACGCGCGTGGCCAGCGTGGCCATCTGCGCGATCGCCGCCATGTCCTGCGCCTCCTGCGGCGAGTTCGAGAACAGCATCGCCCAGCCGGCGGAGCGGACCGACATCACGTCGGAGTGGTCGCCGAAGATCGAGAGCGCGTGCGTCGCGAGTGCGCGCGCCGCGATGTGGAACACCGCGGGCGTGAGCTCACCGGCGATCTTGAACATGTTGGGGTACTTGAGGAGCAACCCCTGCGAAGCGGTGAACGTGGTGGTCAGCGAGCCCGATTGCAGCGCGCCGTGCACGGCTCCGGCGGCGCCGCCCTCGCTCTGCATCTCGATCACCTCGGGGACGACGCCCCACAGGTTCTTGCGGCCTGCCGACGACCACGCGTCGGAGAGCTCTCCCATCGACGAAGCTGGGGTGATCGGGTAGATCGCGATCACCTCGTTCGTCAGGTGGGCGATGCGTGCGGCTGCCTCGTTCCCGTCGACGACGGTGCGGCGTGTTGCCATGCTGGACCCCTTCCGGCCAAGGCCGGGTCGCGGGGCGTGCGCGCGCCCGAGAGGGCGCCGGGTGCGCACGCCGCGCGACCCGTACAGCGTGTCTCTAGCGTAGGTCTCGGGGCCTACTACACGCGTCGGCCCTTCTCCGACAGCCGTTCGGGACGTGTGTACCCGGCGATCCGACCGCCCGACCGCGAAACGATCCGGGTGCGAACGCTGCGCGGGGGCACCCCGTCGCGCTCAGCCCGCGACCAGGACCACGCCTTCCCCGTCGGGCAGTCGAGCGCTCGTGATCGTCTCGTCGACGACGGCCCCGGGCGAGGCGAGCAGCATGCGCCAGGGCCCGCCCTCGGGAGCCGCGCCGAGGTCGACGTCGATCGGCTCGCCCTCGAGGTTGGCGACGAGCCACAGCCGCTCGCCGCCCGCCGGGGCGATCCTGAGCGCGTCGACACGGGTGCTGGCGGGACGCAGCGCCTCGCTCGCGGGATCCGACCTGCCCGGTCGGTGATCCGGCGGTGGTGGGTCGTGCAGCCGACACGACTCGCCGGCCCGCAGCGCCGCGGCCAGCCACGGTCGCGCGCGCCGGAGCGCGCGGACGCGGGCCGCGAACGCCACGGCCGTCTGGTCGATGCGAGCGGCATGCCGCTCGACGTTGCACCACGCGGCGGCGTCGGCCATGAAGGCGGCGGCGACACGCTTGAGGTCGTCGACGCCGGGCCGCTCGCCGAGCGCGCCGGGGAGCAGCGGGGCGACGCGCCCGGCCAGCTGGATCAGATCGGCACCGCTGGCGACCTCGGCCTCGAGCGCCCGGAAGGCGCGTCGAAGCGAGGTGAGGTCGTCGAACCCGAGCGCCTTCAGGCGCACGAAGGCGTCGGCGGCCGCGAAGCCCTCGGGCGTCACCTGCCACGCGAGGAAGCCGGCCTCCTCGGCGGCGACCTTCACCGCGTAACGGTCGTCGGTATCGCGGACGAAGCCCCACGGCGCCCGCGCGACGGCGTTGAGGAAGTCCATCGGCAGGCCTGGGAAGGCAACGTACGTCAAGAGCGTCCCGGCCGGGTGGTCGTACGCCCGGCGCAGCACGTCGGGCAGCGTATCGCCGAGGCGGTGGTTGATCGGCCCGGCCGGATCGAGCTGCGTACCGCGGCGCACGGTGTCGTGGTTGGCGCACCCCGACACCCAGCGGTCGCCGATCGCGAGGATCTCCTCCACCCGCCACCAGCGGTCCCACCAGAAGCCGCGCAGCGCCGGTGTGTTGTGGGCGAAGGTCAGCGGACCCCACTGGTAGGCGTGCGGTTGGCGCTCGGTGACCTCCCGATACGTGCTGGCGGTGGGCCAGTCCTCGCGCGGCCAGGGCCGGCCGTCCTCGAAGATGCAGAACGGGCGGTAGCGCACGCCCGCGACCTCCTGGACGAGCTCGCCCATCTCGAGCAGGTAGTCGTCGTCGTGCTCCAGCGTCCCGCTCACGGGATCGAACGTCTTGAGGTCCTGGGCGCCGTCGACGCGGATGCCGTCGGCTCCCACGTTCACGCGCCGGCGCTGCAGCTCGAGCATGATCGCGCGCACCACCGGGTGCTGTTGGTTCACGTCCTGGCCGTACATGTTCGGACCCCTGAAGAACGCCGACGCGAGGATCGAGAGCGACTGGTCGTCGGCGTGGCCGTACACCAGGTCGAGGATCAGCATCATCGGCCGGACCGGGAAGGTGTGCAGCGCGACCGCCAGGTCGACCAGCTCGTCGGGCCGCCCGCTCGCGAGCAGGGACGGGTTGGTCGCGCCCATGCCCACGAACGCGACGTCGTACCCCCAGTCGTGAACGTCGGGCCGACGCAACGCCACGTCGACCTCGACCCCGGTGTCGGCGTCTGCGTCGGCCGCGACGCCCGGCCCGGCCAGGGGCGACCACGGCCGCTGACCGGCCTCGCGTTCGATCGTCGGCTCGAGCGGCAGCGGCTGGATGGCGTCGTACTCGCTGAAGCAGCGCTCGAAGGGCGTGAGCTCGGCGCCGGCGGCGACCTTCTCGGCCACACGCCGCACCACGCGTGTCAGGTCGGCGATGGTGCCGCCCTTCGTGGCGCTGGCGACGTGGAGCTGCAGCACGTTGGTCGGCGCCGAGAAGCGTGGTACGCCGTCGCCCGCCGCCGCCTGCGGGCCCGCCGCCAGGCCCTCGAAGGTGCCTGCGTCGGCGCGCCCTTCGTGCATCGCGGCGACGTCGTAGACCTCGGCCGGCGCGAAGGCGCCGAACGGGTACGACGCGCCGAGCGGGTCCGGGCGGGTCGTCCAGGAGCCGTGCTCGTCGGCGAAGGCCAACGCGTAGAGGGCGCCCAGGCGCGAGCGCGTGCCGATCGGCAGGCCCCGCACGGCCACCCAGAAGAAGCCACCGTCGCGCTCGAGCGGCAGTCGCACGCGGGTGAAGCGTGCGAGCGACGGCGGTGCCGACGGATCGACCGCGCCATGCGGGATGTGGAGCTCGAGGCGCACGCGCTCGTCTGGCACGCGCCGATCGTCCAGATCGTGCGCCCAGAAGCCGAACTCGACGCGCTCGCCGACTGCGTCGCGCACCACGTGGGCACCGAGCCGCCGCGCTCGCGCGCGGGCGGCGACGAAGGCGTCGATCGGAGCCGCTCCGCCGACGCGTTCGACGTCGCGCGACCACGCCGCCAGCGCGCGGCTCGCGTCGGCGTCGCGTCGAACGGTGCCGGTGGTCACGGCGTCCCGCCGTTCGGCAGCAGGTCGACGGCCCACGCCGCCTCACAGGACCCGGCGATGATCAGCAGCGTCCATGCCATGGCCAACCATGCTAGGCGATCGGTCGCTCACCGTCCAACGCGGCGGCCTCGAACGCTCCGACCCGCGCCGCTACCAGGAGCGCGAGGGCGGCCAACGCGCCGCCCGCGAGGGCGAAGCCGAGCGCGAAGCCCGAGGCAGCCACCACCGCACCGATGGCGACGGGTGCGACCAGTTGCGCCACCCGGTTGAGCGAGAGCCGGATCCCGAGGGCCAGGCCGCGGCTGCGCGGATCGACGTGCGACGCCACGGTCACGATCGACAGCGGCAAGCCGACGCCTGCGCCGAGGCCGGCAGTCACGGTGAGCAGCGCGATGACGCCGTACGAGGAGACGAGCCCCGTCAACCCCACGCCGACGGCGACGGCCGACATGGCGACCACGAGCGTTCGCGCCGGACCGCCCATCGTGCGCGACAGCAGTGGCATGATCGGCCGCACCAGCACGGCGGCCAGCCCACCGAGGCTCAGGAGCGCGCCGATGCTGGTGGCGCTGTACGACAGCTCACTCAGGTACACGGGCAGGAACGCCTGCCTGACCGCGATGGCGACGAACACCCCGGCGCTCGACAGCACCGCGAGCTGGAGCCCGACGTTGCCGAGCAACGCGCGCGCGCCGGCGGGCGGTGGGGCGGCGGTTGGCCGTGGAGCGTC
>PWQI01000236.1 GCA_003556805.1 Trueperaceae bacterium
GTCACGGCGTGTGGGTGGCGGACACCCTCCTCACCCAGGTCGCCGCCGCGCTCGAGACGGCCGCGCGCGACCACGACCTCATCGCGCGCGTCGGCGACGACACCTTCGCGTGCGTCTGGCAGGCGGTCTCGGAGAACGGCGCGATGGTCGCGGCGCAGCGCGCGGCGCGGCACGTCGCGGGTTCGTACGCGGCGGTCGACACGGTGGCGCCGGGGTCGCTGGAGCTCGAGCTGGAGGCCGACGTCGGGGTCGCGGTCTTCCCGCGCGACGCCGAGGACGCGGTCGGCCTGCTGCGCGCCGCGGCGGTGGCGATCGAGCGCGCCAAGCGCGACGGCGGCGGCGTGCTGCGCTACGACGCGCGCGACTGAACGGCGTGGCCTACGGGCCGCCTCCTCGACGCGGCAGGGTGGCACACGTCGCAGGGCGGTCGCGGCCCGTCCGATCCTCAAGCGGGCGTGATGGGATATCTCACACTCGTCACCCCGAGTGCAATAGGATATGGGCTACCGGTTCGTGTTCAGGTCCACAGCACGGACCAGGTTTCGTTCGGAACTGAGGAGGAATATGAGAAAGGTCCTACTGTTGATCGCGGCTGCCGCGTTCGCCTTCGGCGGCGCGCACGCCTTCACCCTGACGGTGGCGCAGGGCTCCGACATCGTGAGCCTGAGCCCCCACAACACCAACGACCAGCCGTCTGCGCGCGTGATGCGCCAGATCTACGACACGCTGGTCGTCCAGACCGAGGAGCTCGAGCTGGTCCCCGGCCTCGCGGAGAGCTGGAACCAGGTCGACGACGTCACGTGGGACTTCGCCATCCGCCCCGGCGTCATGTTCCACAACGGTGACCCGCTGACCGCGTCCGACGTCGCCTTCACCCTCAACCGGCTGCGCGACCCTGCGGCCGGCGCCCCGGCCGCCTTCCTGGTCGGCTTCATCAGCAGCGTCGAGGCCGTTGACGACATGACGGTGCGCATCGTCACGAACGGTCCGTTCGTGCCCATGCTCTCGCACCTCGCCCACACGGCGACCTCGATCCTCAACGAGCGCGCTGTCACCGAGGCCGGCGAAGACTACGGTACGGCGGTCGTGGTCGGTACCGGCCCGTTCCGCTTCGTCTCGTGGGAGGTCGCCAGCCAAGTGATCCTCGAGCGCAACGACGACTGGTGGGGCGGCGACGTAGGCCCCGAGCGCGTCGTCTTCCGCGCCATCGTCGAGGGCACGGTCCGCGCGATCGAGCTCGAGGCCGGCGCCATCGACATCGCCTACGCGCTCGAGCCGCGCGACGCGCTGCGCGCTCGCACCAACGCCGACCTGACCATGGCCGAGATCGAGACGCTCACCACGAGCTACATCGGCTTCAACGCCCAGAAGGCGCCCTTCGACGACGTCCGCGTCCGGCAGGCGATCAACCACGCCGTCGACGCCGAGACCATCGTCGACGTGCTGCTCGAGGGCTTCGGATTCCCGGCCACGAGCCCGATCTCGTCGCAGGTGTTCGGGTCGAACCCCGACCTCGAGGCCTACGACTTCGATCCCGAGCGCGCCCGTCAGCTGCTTGCCGATGCCGGCCTCGCGGGCGGTTTCAGCACCACGCTGTGGACCAACGACAACCCGGTGCGCATCCAGATCGCCGAGATCGTGCAGGCCCAGCTCGCCGACATCGGCATCAACGTCGACGTTCAGGTGCTCGAGTGGTCGACCTACCTGGCCGACACCGCCGCCGGCGCGCACGACATGTTCATCCTCGGATGGGTGACCGTCACCGCCGATGCCGACTACGGCCTCTACGCGCTGTTCCACAGCAGCAACTTCGGCTCGGCCGGCAACCGGACCTTCTGGTCCAGCGACCGACTCGACGAGCTGCTCGACCTCGGCCGCCGCACGGTGGACCAGGACGAGCGCCTCGCCATCTACTACGAGGCCCAGGAGATCATCAACGCGGAAGCGCCCTGGATCTTCCTGAACACCTCGATCGAGGCCAACGCGACCCGCGCCAACGTGACTGGCTTCGTGCCGCACCCGGCGGGCCACCACCGCCTCTACAACGTCCAGAAGAACTGACCTAAGAGCGGGGCCGGCCACCATGGTCCGGCCCCGCGTCCATGTTCTTCGATCGTGAGTGTGGGGCTGGCGTATGCTGGTCCCACTCACCTACGCCCGCCCCGTTCACTGGGGCGAACACGGGACGAAACCTGCGTTGATCAAATATATCTTCCGTCGCATCTTGCTCCTGATCCCCATCCTGCTCGGGGTCACCGTCATCGTCTTCGGGATCATGTTCTTGACGCCCGGCGACGCCGCCATCCTGATGCTGGGCGAGAACGCCCCGCAGGCCGAGCTCGAGGCGCTGCGCGAGCGCCTCGGCCTCAACGAACCCGCCTACGTCCAGTACGGCCTGTGGCTGAGTCGCGCCGTGCAGCTCGACTTCGGTCGCTCGATCCGCTCTGGGCGCCCGGTCACCGGCGAGATCACGGCTCGGTTGCCCGCGACGATCGAGTTGGCGCTCCTCGCCACCCTCCTCTCCATCGTCATAGGCGTGCCTCTCGGGGTGCTGTCCGCGACGCGGCCCAACACCGCCGTTGACCACAGCGCCACCGTGCTCGCGTTCGGTGGCCTGGCCATGCCGGTCTTCTGGCAGGGCCTCATCATGATCCTGCTCTTCGCGCTCGTGCTGGACTGGCTGCCGCCCTCGGGCAAGTTGGGCGGTTGGCAGTACTACGTCTTGCCGACCATAACACTCGGTACCAGCGCCATCGCCGCCATCACGCGCATGACGCGCGCCACGATGCTCGAGACGCTCAGCCAGGACTACGTGCGCACCGCGCGCTCCAAGGGCGTACGGGAGCGCTCCATCACCTACCGCCACGCGCTGCGCAACGCGATGATCCCGATCGTCACCGTGATCGGCCTGCAGTTCGGCGCGCTGCTCTCCGGCGCGGTCATCACCGAGACCATCTTCTCCTGGCCCGGCATCGGCCGCCTCGCCATCGACGCGATCCGCTCCAAGGACTTCCCCGTGGTGCAGGGCGTCGTGATGTTCTTCGCGCTGATGTACGCCGTCGTGAACCTCCTGACCGACATCCTCTACGCCTACCTCGACCCGCGCCTGAAGACGAGGTACAGCTGACATGGCGGCCACCACCAAGGTCGTCCCGCAGCGGCGCCGCTCCTGGTTCGCGCTCATGCGCTCGAGCCCGCGCACGGCCATCGGCGCGATCGTGCTGGTCGTGATCGTCCTGGCAGCGGTGTTCGCCGAGGCGATCAGCCCCTACCCACCGAACCAGCAGAACCTTCGCAACCGGCTCCAGCCGCCCTCCGCGGAGCACCTGCTCGGCACCGACCAGTTCGGCCGCGACGTGCTCTCGCGCATCATCTTCGGCGGCCGTGTCTCGCTGCAGGTCGGCTTCATCGCCGTCGGCATCGCGCTGGCGGTGGGCGGCTTGATGGGCCTCGTGGCCGCGTTCTACGGCCGTTGGATCGACTCCGCGGTCTCCTTCCTCGTCGACGTCCTGCTCGCCCTGCCCGGCTTCTTGCTCGCGCTCGCGATCGTCGCTGCGCTCGGACCGAGCCTCGTGAACGTCATGATCGCGGTCGGCATCGCCAACGTGCCGCAGTTCGCCCGCATCACCCGCAGCGCCGTGCTGCAGGTGATCGAGATGGACTTCGTCACGGCGGCGCAGGCGGCGGGCTCGCGTGATCAGCGCATCATGTTCCGCCACGTGGTGCCCAACTCCCTCAGCCCCGTGATCGTGCAGGTCACGTTGTCGCTCGCGGGTGCCATTCTCGCCGCCGCCGGACTGTCGTTCCTCGGTCTCGGAGCGCAGCCGCCCACCGCCGAATGGGGAAGCATGCTCAACGCGGCGCGTCCTTACATCCGCGACGCCCACTGGGCGGTCACTTTCCCCGGCATCGCGATCGTCGTCACCGTGCTGGCGCTGAACATGGTCGGCGACGGCCTGCGCGACGCGCTCGACCCGCGGCGGCGCGACTAGGGCGTCAGTCGGCCGTTCCCCTTCCGAGCGCGACGCCCGCGAGGTCGTCGAGCGAGAGCGCGTCGTCGCGCTCGGGCAACAGCCCGGCCAGGTGCAGCACGAACACGCTGACGTCGATGTAGGCGTCGTCATCCAACCGTCCCGGGTCCCAGCGCGGCATCGTGGCTCGCACGTAGCCATGCAGGCCGGCGGCGTTGCCGAAGCGCGCGAGCGCGTGCGGGTCGTTGAGCGGCGGGGCGTCGCCGAGCGAGAACACCGACTGGGTCTGGTCGATCTGCTGCTGGGTCATCACCGGTGGGTTCAACGGCATGTGGCAGCGGGTGCAGTGGTAGTGATCCTCTGGGAAGACCGCGCGCGCCTCTGCGAAGCCGCTGCCGGTGGCACCGTGGCACGTGGTGCAGCTGAACGCGTACACCGCCTGACCGCGCTCGAGCTGGGCGTCGAGGGACGCACCGGCGACGCTCGACGTGTCGGCGCTCGAACGAGTCGTTATGGTGACGACCACGAGGAAGGCCAGCGCGATCAGCAGCGCGGACGCTGACGCGCCGGTCGCGATGAGCGTTCGATCCGGGTGCGCGTCGCGCACGGGCGTGTCGTCCATGTCGCCTGGCACGCTACCACCGACGCCGCGCCGTGAGCGTGCGCGCGCCGACCGTCAGGCACGCGCGCGACGCGCAGCCAGCGTCGCCTCGATCCGCCGCTCGTCCACCACGATCGTGCCGGCCCAGCGGTCGCCGATGCGCTGCGAGCGGTTCGGGCCCGGCTGCGCCGCGACGACCAGCGCGACCAGGTAGAAGGCGATCGCGTCGACCATGCGCGCCAGGTTCCGCTTGAAC
>PWQI01000133.1 GCA_003556805.1 Trueperaceae bacterium
CGGCGACGATCGAGATGACGACGAGCTTCTTCATGAGACCCTCCGGACAAGAAAAAGCTTCGGCCGGTTGCGCTACTAGCTCCCTCTGACCCAAGCGCCCAGGTACAGGTACAGAGTTCATCGCTTCCGAAGGGTTGGCGCCGCGGGGTGATGGGATTCGCGGTGCCGGTGCCTTGTGCGGAGCATCGTGCCAAACGAACTCTTACGGCCGCCTTACTTTCGGGGCCGAGAGAGTGCCAAGAATCTCACACGAGCCGCTCATGCGAGGGATCGTGGAGCACCTCACGCGTAGGCCGTCCAGCGCGTCATGGACGTGCCAGCGTGTACGCGATCACCCCCTGGTACGTGCCGTCGGCGCTTGCGTTGACGATGCCGTAGTCGACGTCGATCAGGCGCCAGCCGCCCGTGGCGCGACCGCCGGCGACGATCGCGGGGCTGCTGCCGAGGACGCCGCTGCTGCCGACCGTGTGCCAGCTCAGGACCAGCCCCGAGCCGCCGCCGACGGGCGTGTAGCTGACCGAGAGCTGCCAGGCGGTGTTGGCGAAGACCTCGAGCCGAGTCGCGGCGGGGTCGATCTCGCGCAGCGCGCCGTCGACGCGCACGCTGACGGGCACGCTGGCGCGGTCGCTCGCGACGGTGTTGTCGATCCGCAGGCGCAGCACGGTCGGGATGCTGACGCTGACGTGGTGGTTGGCGCTGCCCTGCGCGAGGGTCGACCCTACGAGCGCGAGCGCGACGATGGTCGCTAGTCCATGGAGGAAGCGCATCCGAACCACTCCTTCGTAGTGTGGTTAGGACGCAACCTGTTGTCGGTGACGCTCGTACGTGCCACGAGGATCAGCGGCGCGGGTGCGCCGTGACGAGCGGAATGCGGGGAACGTGGCACTGCGAACTCCATTCGGCCGGTTGCATCACTGGCTCCCCGAGTCCCATGATGCCCAGATAGGGATCCTCGGTTCATAGCCTCCGAACGCTGGAACGTTCGTCTGGGGGCGCTTGATCGGCGCGTCGGCGGTGCGGCGGGTGGGGGTGCCCCGGGTGGGGTCGCCGCGTGGGTGCCGGGCGTCGGTCGCGTCGTGTACTCCGTCCGGTCCAAGCGCCCAGGTGCGGGCCGGACATCGTCGCTACCTGACGTCGATTATGCGGAAATACACTTACGGCGTTCGCACACGCGCACGGCGCACCATGAGCCGCGCCGCAACACGCCGTGAGCCACGCGCGCACCGGGTACCGACGAGGGCGACGAGTCCGGCTAGGGAGTCGTCAGCGCAGCCCGGAGCAGGTCGAGGAACCCCTCGGGGTCGTCGAGCCAGGGGTAGTGCCCGACGTCGAGCAACCCCGACCGCGCGTTCGGGAGTCGCGTCAAGACCGCCTCCGCCTGATCGGGGAAGGCCGTGCCGTCGCCGGTGCCGACCAGCACTACGACGTCGCACAGCAGCGTCGGCAGGTCGGCCAGGACGTCGACGTGCCACGGGCGCAACAGCTCGGCGGTCTCGGTCGGTCCGAGCAGGGCGGTCGCGTCGGCGTGCTCCAGGCGCATGCGAGCGGCCGGGTTCGGGAACTCGAGACGGTCGAAGAGCTGCTTGGCGGCGACCCAGCCGAAGGCGGTGTCGATCAACTCGTCCGGATCGAGCGCGTCCGCGTCGGCGAGCGCGCCCTCGGGCGGCAGCGCGGCGTCGGTCTGGTCGCTCTGCACCGCGGCCGTGCGCTGCAGCGTGCGCGCCAGCATCGGCATCGAGCACCAGGGGTTCACGAGCACCAGTCGCGCGATCAGCTCGGGATGCCTGAGCGCGGCGCGGACCGCGACGGTGGCGCCGAAGCCGTGAGCGAGCAGCGTGAGCGGCGCTGCCCAGGGCGGGCTCTCGCGCTCCAGGGCGCTCACGACGGCGGCGACGTCGTCGGCGAGGACGTCGATGTCGAAGGGTTGGTCGGCGTAGGAGCGGCCGCCACCGCGCTGGTCGGCGTACACCATGCGGAACGACTCGAGGTCGTCGCCGACGAGTTCACGGAACGCATGCGAGTGGTAACCGGGACCGCTGTGCAGGTAGTACACGGGCGGCGCCAGGGCTGGACCGACCTGTTCGACGTACAGGTCGGCGCCGGGGCGCTCGACGTGATACGCGTCGTCGATGAACTCGCGCTCGGGTGCCTCGGCGCTCCGCTCGCTCATGAACGCACCCCCGGCGCGCTCACGAACCGCCAGGTCCGCGCTCCACTGACGTCGGCCGGCGGAGGCGTCGTGGCGGCGCGGCCCACGAGCAACCACAGGCCGTCGTCGTCGGCGCTGCGCAAGAGCGTCGTGTGCACGCCCTGGTCGCGCCAGAGCGCCGCCTGGGTCGAGAGTCGCTCGCGGGCGTCCGCACCGGCGAGTTCCACGAAGTGCACGTGCTTGGCCTCGTCCTTGTCCATGCGGCCAGTGTAGGTCGGTGCGACGGTGGTCGGCGTAACGGAGCGCTGGCACGGCTCTGGTAGCCTGCGGGCATGCGGCCGCCTCCGAACGGACCCGGCCACGCCTCGCCGCGCCCCAAGCGGCGCACGCTCCACGACCTGCGACCCTTGGTCCGTGCCGGGCAGTACCGCCTGGGACCGCACGCCAAGCGCCACGCGGCGACCGAGGGGTTCACCGAACACGACGTCGTCGCCACCGTGCTCCACGGCCGGGAACTGGCGCGCTACCTGCACGACGAGCGCCTCTTGGTCATGGGTTGGGTGCCCGTGAGCCCCAGCGTGCGCATCGCGCTCCACGTGGTGCTGGAGTACCGCACGCCGCGCTGGGTGGACGTGGTGACCGCGTTCATCCCGACCGACCCGCACCGCGCGATATCGCGCACGCGCCTGGCCGACCTGCTGCGCCACGACGCCCACGAGACGCGCGTGACGCGGGTGGCGCCGCGGCCGGCGCGGGCAGTCAAGCGCGGCCCCCCGCCTCACGACGACAAGTCGTAGCAGCGCCGCGCGTTCGCGTCGAGCGTCGCTTCGAGCGTCGCCGGGTCGACACCGCGGAGCGTCGCGAGCGCCTGTGCGGTGAACACCACGTAGGCCGGTAGGTTGCGCTTGCCGCGATGCGGCACCGGCGCCAGGAACGGAGCGTCGGTCTCGACCAGGAGGCGGTCCTCGGGCACCGCGAGCGCCGCGGCGCGGATCGCCGCCGCGCGCGGGTACGTCAGGTTGCCCGCGAACGACACGTACCAGCCGAGCTCCAGCCCCGTCTCGATCAGCTTCTCGTGACCGTTGCAGCAGTGCAGGATGCCGCGGGTCCAGGCGTGCTCGCGCAGCATCTCGACGGCGCAGAGCGAGGCGTCGTCCGCACCGTCGGCATCGCGGACGTGCACGACGAGCGGCAGGTCGAGCGAGCGGGCGAGCTCGACCTGCCAGGCGAACGAGCGCCGCTGCAGCGGCAGCGCGTCGCCGTCCCAGTACGTGTCGAAGCCGCTCTCGCCGATCGCGACCACGCCCGGTTCGCGGGCCAAGGCCTCGATCGCCTCGGTGACGCCGGGCTCGTCGAGGCGGCCGGCGTCGCTCGGGTGCAGTCCGACCGCTGCGTACACGCGATCGACGGCCTGAGCCAGTGCGACGGCGGCGCGGCTGCGCTCCGGGTCGGTACCGATCGTGACCATCGCGGCCAGCGTCGTGTCGAGCGCGAGATCGATGTCTGGGACGCGGTCGAGGTGGCAATGCGTGTCGATCATGAGGCGCCCATGGTACCCCCGTGAGAATGTTGTAAGAGCTCGGTGGCTACCATCTCGTCAGACGATGGATGATTCCAAAAGGAGTGCCACCATGCTTCAGAGCGCCACCACCGCGAGCGAACATCTGCGGAGACTCAGCAACGAGCAGTTGAGCGACATCATCACCCGCTGTGAAGGCGCGATCGCGGAGGGCAGCGCCGAGATCACCGACTACGAGGCCTTCGTGCTGGCCCAGAAGGAGCTCGCCCGGCGCACCTGGGCCTGAAGCCAGGAACGCCGTGCGCGCCGCAGACGCCGCGCCGCGCGCCGAGCGTGCCCAACACCCCATCGACGCAGTGATCGAGCGAGCCGGAGGTTTCTCATCGCCTCCTGCTCGTTCGTTTGTCATGATGTGTGGATGTCGGATCCTGACAGCGCCCCCCGGGCGCGCCACCGCAGCAGCACGTTGCTCGCCATGATCGGCGCACTGCTCGTGCTGTCCGCGTGCTCGCCGCGCACCGCGCTGCCGTACCTCCCCAGCGTCGGTGCCGCCGCGGCGGCTGCGGCCGCTGGTGCTGCGCCCAGCCAGGCCCTCTTCGCCCCGCAAGAGGGCGAGGCCTCGTGGTACGGCCCTGGCTTCGCCGGCAGAACCACCAGCAACGGCGAGATCTTCGACCCGTCCGAGATGACCGCCGCGCATCGGACGCTCCCGTTCGGGACGCGGGTCCACGTGACGAACCTGGAGACCGGCGCCAGCGTCGAGGTGCGGATCAACGATCGCGGGCCCTTCAAGGCGGGGCGCATCATCGACCTGTCTCGCGCCGCCGCCGACCGCATCGGCATGCTCGGCAGCGGCGTGGCGAGGGTCCGCGTCGAGGTCGTGAGCGGCACGCCAGGCGCGACGCGCCTCGCGACCGAGCGCGACCTGGTGGGCTTCGAGGTGCGCTCCGCCCTGTACGCGCCCGGCCAGTTGCTCGTGCTCCGCTCGGATCGCTCCGATGGCCCGGTGCTCGTGCGCGTGGTCGAGGGCGAGGTGCCGCTCGAACTGCAAGCCGACCTGCTCGTCGCCGACGAGCTGCTCCTGGCGCTCGGCCCGGTCGTCGACGTCTCCATCGACTGAACCACGAAACCCCGCGCACGCTCGACACGCCC
>PWQI01000432.1 GCA_003556805.1 Trueperaceae bacterium
CGATGTCGCCAACGCTACCGCACATATCGAAGGGTGTCGATGGGCTGTATGACCCGGCCGTGGCCGCCACCCCAGGCCCGTTCAACCGGCCAGGATGACGTGCACCACGGGTGAGCGTCGGTCCATGACACAAGCGCTCCAGGCAACCGGTACCCTGTGGTTCGGTGCGGCCCAGCCCCCTGGGGGTGACGCTGTCGCGCGAGGCCCATCCTCGCTAACCGCGGACGTGGCGAACCCGCTCGCACCACACCTCGTCGTCGACCTGCGTCAGCGCAAGAGCGCCAAGAACACGCCTGCAGCCACCGCCGATCCGATCACGCCGGCCACGTTCGGTCCCATGGCCGCCATGAGCGGGTTCACCCTGCCCTGGGTCTGCTCTGAAACGAACCGCTGGACGACGCGAGCGGACATGGGCACGGCCGACACGCCGGCCGCGCCGATGCACGGGTTGATGCGCTGGCGCTCCGGCAGCACGAGGTTGAGGAGCTTCGCGAGCACGATGCCACCGGCGGTGCTGAACGCGAAGGCGACCGCTCCGAGGGCCAGGATGTAGAGCGTCTGGGGGCGCAGGAAGCTCTCGCCCGCCATGGTGGCGCCGATCGTGAGACCCAGCAGGATCGTGACGATGTTGACCAGCGGACCGCCGGCCGTCTTGCTCAGGCGGTCGGTGACGCCGGACTCGCGCAGCAGGTTGCCGAACATCAGCATGCCGATGAGCGGCGCCGCCGGCGGGATGGCGAGCGCGACGAGCAGCGTGAGCACCACCGGGAACAAGACGACGGCCGCGCGCGACACCGGGATCTCGTCCGGCACCGGCATGTGCCGTTCGCGCACCGTGGTCAGCAGGCGCATGATCGGCGGCTGGATCACGGGCACGAGCGCCATGTAGCTGTACGCCGCCACCGCCACCGCGCCGAGCAGCTCGGGCGCCAGGATGGCCGTCAGGAAGATCGACGTCGGGCCGTCGGCGCCGCCGATGATGCCGATCGAGGCGGCCTCGTTGATCGTGAAACCGAACACGTAATGCGCGCCGATCGCGGCGACGAAGATCCCGATCTGCGCCGCCGCGCCCAGGAGCAACGTGATGGGTCGCGTCAGCAGCGGCCTGAAGTCGGTGAGGGCGCCGACGCCCAGGAAGATGATCGGCGGTAGGAACTCGGTGCGGATGCCGGCCTCGTACACCAGCTGCAGCAGCGGCAGCGATCCGCCGTCCGCGCCTCGGACGAAGGTGCTCGACGCGGCCATCATGGCGTTGGGGAGGTTCGCGAGGAGCGCGCCGAAGCCGATCGGGACCAGCAGGAGCGGCTCGTACCCCTTCGCGACGGCGAGGTAGAGCAGCGCACCAGCCACGGCGAACATCACCAGGTTCTGCCAGGTGAGGTGGACCAGCCCGGCGCCCTCGACGAGCGTCGCCAGCACGTCCACGTCAGCCGCCCAGCGTCACGATCGGCTCGTTGGCGCGCACCTCGTCGCCTGGGCGGACGTGCACCGTCCTGACGGTGCCCGCCTCGGGCGAGCGCACCTCGTGCTCGGCTTTCATGGCCTCGACCGTCGCGACCACCTGCCCGCTCGCGACATCGGCGCCCTCGGCGACCTTCACCTCCAAGACCTCGACCGTGCCGCCGAACGGCGAGCAGATGGGCGTGCCGTTCCGCCTGGGGGCCGCTGCCGGTGGGGGAGAAGCAGCGTCGGCCGGCGCGGCCGCCGCCGGTGCAGCGACGGCGTCGTCGGCGTCGCCTCCGGCGGGCTCGAGCGTGATCTGGAAGACGCGCGTCGTGCCGCCCTCGACGACCGTGGCCGTGGTGGTCACGGGCCCGCTCGGTCGGACCGTGCGCTCGCTCGTCGGTGTGGCGGCCGTGTCGGCCGCGGCCGCAGCGCTCACGGCGGGGCTCTCCCGCTCGCGCTCGGTCGCCTTGAGCGGCAGGTTCACGCGGGCCTGTCCGAGCAGCAACCGCAGCCCCTCGTTCAGCTCCATCCGCTTGCCGGGGACCATGGCGGAGGCCACCAGGAAGACGTTCTCGTCGGTCGTCGCAAGGCGGTGCCCTTCGAGTGCCGCCCGGGCGGGGCCGAGGCTGTCGGCGGCGGCAGCGAGCGGGTCGCCGTCGAACGGTTCGAGTCCGAGTTGCTCCGCCGCGACCTGCACGACCTCCGGATCGGGGGGCTCGGGCGGTCGGCCGAAGTAGCCGAGCACGGAGCGCCCGTAACCGGCGTCGATCTTCTTCCAACGACCGTGCAGAACGTTGTTGAAGGCCTGCAACCAGTACTGCTGGCTGCCGGGCGTGACGCTCGTCCAGGCGCCGCCGGCCTCCACCACCACCGGGAACTCGGCGAGGACGTCGCCGTAGCGCTCCAGGATGCCGGCCTTGGCCATCATGTGGACGTTCGGCCCGATCGCGCCACCCGGCATCGGGAAGTTCACCACCCGCGCGTCGGCCGCGAGCGTGATCGGGTTGAAGGCGTAATCGGCGAGTCCCTCGTCGAGCGCGACCTCGATCGCGTTCATCTTCGTGTGGTCCACGTCGAGCGTGTAGCCCGTACCCTTGAGCGCGTGCCACATGGAGCGGACGTCGGGCTGGCTCGTCCCGGAGGCGAGCGGCCGCACCGACAGGTCGATGCCGTCGACGCCGCCCTCGATGCCGGCCAGGTAGCAGGCGACCGCCATCGAGGCCGTGTCGTGCGTGTGCTGCCACAGCGGCACGTCGTCGGGCAGGATCCGCTTCAGGCCGCGCGCCGTCTCGAAGCAGGTGCGCGGGTCGGTGGTGCCCGACGCGTCTTTCATGCACACCGAGTCCACGCGCACGCCACTCGCCAGGACGCGCTCGACCACGTCGACGTAGTACGCCGGGGTGTGTGTCGCGTCCGAGGCGTAGGGGAGACCCATGGTGGCTACGCACAACTGGTGCTGCATGCCCGCGTCGATGATCGGCTTGGCGGTCGCGACGAGGTTGTCGACGTCGTTCATGAAGTCGAAGTTGCGGTCGATGGTGGTGCCGTGCTTGCTCATCAACCGCGCCTGCAGCTCGAGGGCGGGGAGCGCTTGGGTGGTCAACGTCACGCCCGACACGGAGCGCGTCAGGATCTGCAGGTCGACGCCCTCGCCCGCCGCGTCGCGCAGCTGGTCCATGGCGTCGAACGGGTCCTCGCCCACGTACATGTAGGGTGCCTGGTAGCGCGCGCCGCCGCCGAACTCGAAGTGGCGGACACCGGCCTCCACGGCGACCTTCAGGGCGGGGACGATGTCGGCGGTCCGCACTTTGCCTCCAAAGACGCTCTGGAGGCCGTCGCGGAACGGCGTGAGCATGACGCGGATCTGCTTGCCGCTCGCGCTGTGGATCATGACGGCTCCCTCGCTGACGTCTCATCGATGCGCGTGACGCGGTACCCAGGCCTATGCCACTGCAGCGCAGCGTGCAGCGCTGCGATCAGCGCGGGATCGGAGCCGCCCTCGGCAGCCGCCGGCGCCTGTGCCGCGAGCCGCTCGCGGAAGGCGAACGCCAGGAAGCGGATGACGAGCGCCAGCACCGACAGCACCACGATGACCGCGAGGAAGGCGCTGAACGAGAGGGAGACGAGGTTGGGATCGGTCATACGCGTCCTTCCGGCGCTGCCGCACGCGCGGCACGCCGCCGGTGGAACGGCAGAACGATGCATCGCATGCTACGCCGGCGAGCCCAGGCCGTCGAGGGGCAGGCGTCCTCGCGTCGGGGCGCGGGGAGCAGCGCTCGGGGTCAGTCGAGGAGCGTCAGGCGTCCACTGCTGACAACGGCCTCGTGTTCCACGAGCTCGAGGCTCAGGTCGTCACGGAGCGCCCGGACCGTTCCGGTCCACCGTGGCTCGCCGGCGTGCTCGGCGTCGGTGACAGGCCAGACCGCCACGCGCCGGCCCACGACCAGCGATCGTCGCCGATAGGCCTCGATGAGTGCGCCGCCGTCGCTGGCGCGCACCTCCGCGACGGCACGGTCGAGCTCGTCGAGGAGCGCCACGGTCAGGGGCGTGAGCGCCGGGGCCGCCTCGCCCGCCAGCTCGTCGAGGCTCCCGGCTGGCGCCACGCGTGGGTCGCGCGCGACCTGCGGGGCCTGGTGCACGTTCACGCCGATCCCGATCAGCACGTGCGACACGCGCTCTGCGATCACCTGCGTGGCCGAGATCACGCCCCCGATCTTGTGCCCGGCCAGCATGATGTCGTTCACCCACTTGATGCCAGGTCGGACGCGCCCCCCGGACGCCCGCTCGATCGCGCGGACGGTGGCCACGGCAGGCAGCGCCGTCAGGACCGACTGGGACGCGACGGCTGGGATGTCCACGCGCGCCACGAGGCAGGCGTGGAGGTTGCCCCGCAACGCAGACCAGCTGCGTCCGCGCTGGCCACGGAAGCCATCACCCTCGAGGGCGATGCAGGCGAGGTCGTCGGGGAGGTCGGCACCCGAGCGCAGCGCCTCCTGCAGGGCGGCGAACTGCGAGCCGCGCGCGCGCTCGACCGCGATCAACGCGCGCCCGGGTGTGATGGCCGTGTGTGGCGAGTCGACCATGCCCACCCAGGCGTCGGAGTCGGGGCGCTCGGCGAGGCGCCGCCAGGCATCCTGGAGGAACGGTGGCACGTCGTCGCTACCGATGCGCCGCGAGGTGCCGTGTACCCCCACGGCCGCGAACGTCGCCGGAGTGTCGGCGAGCACGATCACGACGCGTGCCTCAACGGCCGACGCTGACGGCGAGCGTGCCCTGATCGCGGCCGCCGTCTGGGAGCGTCACGTCCACCGTGATGACCCAATCGCCAGCCATGTCGAACGCGAAGCCGTCGCTGCGGTACACCCCGTCCTCGA
>PWQI01000218.1 GCA_003556805.1 Trueperaceae bacterium
CGGCGAGCGCGTCCTCGACCACGCCGCGGATGCGCGCGCGCAGCTCGTCGGCGGCGCGGCGCGTGAACGTCACGGCGACCACCTCGAGCGGCCGCAGCCCACCTGCGCGGAGGTGGTGCAGGTAGCGCCTGGCGAGCATGTGCGTCTTCCCCGTGCCGGCGCCGGCCACCACCGCGACGCTGCCACCCGCCTCGACCGCCCTGCGCTGCGCGGGATCGAGGCTCACGGAACCGCCCCCCTGGCCGCGCTTGGGGTTCGGCCCTTGTGCTCGAGCCGCGGGCCCTTGCGGCACGCCGCCTCGAGCGGGCAGAAGCGGCACGCGTCCGACGGTTCGACCGGGTAGTCCCCGGCCGCGAGCGAGCGACGCAGGCGCTCGACGAAGTCCGCCGCCTCGGCGGGGTCCGGCGGCTCGCGGGGGATCTCGCGCATCGCCCCGATCGACAGGTAGCGGGCGCTCGCCACACGCTCGCCGGGCGCGAGCCGTGGCGCCGCCACCTCGAGGTAGAGCGGGAGCTGGAGATCGAGATCGAGGCGCTCGGCGTCGAAGCCGCGGGCGCCGAGCGGCCGACCGGAACCGGTCTTGTAGTCGATCACGACGACGCCGTCCTTCGTGCGGTCGATGCGGTCGACGCGGCCGACCACCTCGAGCTCGTGCCAGGTACCGGCGAAGCCGGTCTCGAGCCGGTACACCTCGTGGTCGTCGGGCAGGAAGGCCGGCGTGTCGATCAGGACCCTGAGGTGCTCGAGGTGCTCGTCCCGCAGGTGCCGCCAGTGGGGTACGGCATCGGCGTCGGTGGCGCGCTCCGCGGCCGCGAAGGCGGACTCGAGCGCGCCCTGGGCGGCGCTGCGCGCGGCCTCACCGCTCCGGCCGACGGAGGCCTGCAACGCGAGCGCCAGCGCGTGGTGGTAGAGGCTCCCGCGCAACAGCGGGCTCACCTCCACCTCCCCTTCTCGCGGCTCCCGCACGCCCCACGCCGACTGCGCCAGCCAGCGGAAGCGGCACTGGCCGAAGGTGGTGAGCTGCGTGGCCGACCAGCGCCGGGACAGCGCGTCGAGCGGCCGTCCGACCACGCCGTCGAAGGCGTCGCGCTCACTCGCTCGCTCGCGCGTCATCTCGACTCGCCAGGCGTGGCGGGCATGTCGGAGCACGGGGTCGGTCGCCGCGTCGACGGCGTCGACCCGGGCGAGGTCGCGGGCGCGCCGCTCGGCGGGTCCCGCGGGGCGAGCGAGCGCCACCGGCCCGGGGGTGGCGCCCAGGGCGGCGAAGAGCAGCCCGGGCAGGCGCGCATCGCGGCCGATCTGCTCGGGGTAGCTGAGCCACAACCGTTCGGCGGCGCGCCACACGCCCCAGGCGGCCAGGCGCTCGCGCCGCGCCAGGTCGGCGGGGCTGGCCACCACGACGCCGGCGGAGCGCAGCGCCTCGCGGTCGAACGCGTCGAACAGCGGCGGGTCCTGGACGGGTGCGGGGAACATGCCCTCTGCGGCGCCGAGCACGAACACGCGGCCGTAGCGTGCCCCCGTCAGCGCCTCGGGCGCCACGACCCGCACGCCGACCCCCCGGTCGCCCGGCGCCTCGACGCCGGCCGCGTCGTGCGCCTGGTGGTCGGGCAGCTGGCGGTCGGGCACGCTCACGATCCGCAGGGTCTCGCGCAGGCTGCGCAGGACGGTGCCGCGAGCGCTCGCGGCCGCGGCATCGGCGGGCAACGCGTCGTCCAGTGCGCGCCGCCAGGCCAGCAGGACCGGCGCGTGGGCCGCGGCCGCGGCAGGGCTCAGCAACGCCTCCAGGAGCCGCTCGAGCGCCTCGCGCCAGCCCTCCGCGTCGCTCGGGCGCGCCCGGCGCGCCCCGCGGGGACGGCGAGCGACGAAGGGCGTGAGCGCATCGAGCGCGGCCAACGCGTCGCGACCCCGCACGGTCCGCGTCAGCGCGCGGCGCCACGCGGCCTGACCGCGCGGCCGCCAGCGGCGAGCGGCGTCGAAACCGGCCTGATCGAGGAGCACGCAGAACGGGTGTCGCAGCAGCGCCGCCGTGGTCTCGAAGGGGAGGTCGTCGGCGAGGGCGTCGACCAGCGTGGCCAACCAGCCGCCGAGCGGCGTCGCGCGCAGCGCGACGCGGCGCTCGAGCGTCAACGCCAGTCCGTACGCGTGCGCGATCGTGCGCAACGCGCCGGCATAGCGCTCGAGGTCGCGCGTCACCACGACCACCTCGCCAGCGGGAACGCCGTCCTCGAGCAACGCCCGCTTGACGGCCGCCAACGCGGCGCGGACCTCGTCGTCGAGCGTGGCGGCCCGCCAGGCCTCTATCGTGGCGTCCGGGCCGGGATCGGTGCGTGTGGTGATCGACCAACCGAGCGCCTGCAGCGCGTCGGCGGCGACGTCGGCGGCGACGGTCCAGGCGCCGTGCTGCGGCAGGATCACGACGCTGCCGGGCCCGGACACGGCGTCGACCAGCGCCACCTCGTCCGGATCGAGGGTCGGGTACCCGACGAGCGCGATCGCAACGCGCTCCGGCGGGTCGGCAGCGACGAGGCGCGCGGCCTCGGCGGGGTCGATCGCGCCACGAGCCTGCAACGCCGCACGGTAGCGCTGCGCGACACGCCACCAGGC
This sequence comes from Trueperaceae bacterium, assembly GCA_003556805.1. Classification (GTDB taxonomy): domain Bacteria; phylum Deinococcota; class Deinococci; order Deinococcales; family Trueperaceae; genus CSSed10-48. The sequence continues at coordinate 2,605 of PWQI01000218.1, forward strand.
GAGGTTTCGCTCGCCCACGCCGTCGGGCGGCGAGGGTGGGAAGCCGGCGCGGAGCCAGGTGGTGACGGGAAGCGTGGCGCGGGCGGCGTAGCCGGCGGCGTCCGACGCGCCGAAGACGGCCTCGCAGGCCTCGCGCAGGGCCTGCCGGCGCGTGACGGCCCCCGCGAGGCGGCCGTGGCGCCGCGCGGCGCCGCGCACGAGGCGCGCCAGGGACGTGGTTCGCGGGCCGAGCCCGGCGGCGCGCGCCGCCTCCAGGCTCGCCGCGACGACGCGCTGGCGTTGCCCATCGACGAGGGCGCGTGCCGCCGCTGCGGGATCGGAGCTGCGGACGACGACGCGGGCGGCCGGTCCGCTCACCGTGTACCCACTCCGCTCAGGGCAGCGCTGGCCGCATCACGATCGGCGAACGTGGCGTCGGGTGGGATCTCGTGCAGGCGCTGGGCCAGGACCGCGAGCGCGGCGACGTGGCTCGCGACCTCGTCGTCGGCGGGGCTGACGAGCAGCGCGACGCGCTCCACGACGGCACCGCTGGGATGCTGCAAGCCCGGTTTCCGGAACCCGACCAGGGCGACGCGCTCAGCGACGTCGCGCACACGGGCGTGGGCAAGGAGCGTGCCTGGGACGACCTCGGCCGCGTAACCGACGTCGTCGCGGGCGAGTGCGCGGAGCGCTGTGTCGAAGGGGCGGGTACCGGGGGGCAGCGCGCACGCGAGCAGCGTCGCGATGGCGGTGTCGAAGTCGTGGCCGCGCAGGTCGAGCATCACGTGCTCGGCGGGGACGCGGACGGTCACACCGCCGGGCGCGTGGGGCGTCGCGCGCAGCGAGCGCTCGCTCGGGTAGAGCGCCAGGAAGCTGGTGCCGAGCGCCGCGAGCATCGCGGGCAGGCGGTCGAGCGCCGGCGACCAGGCGACGGTGCCGCGGCGAGCGCCGACCACGGCCACCAGGTCCTCGGGCCGCGCGTCGGCTTGGAGTCGCTCGACCACGGCTCGCCACGACGCGACCGTCTCGATGGCGATCTGCGCGCCGTGGGCGGCCTGGGCGAACGACCGGCGGAGCCGTTCGGCGTCGGATCGCACGGCCAGGCCGGTCGGGGCGACGCCGAGCTGCGAGGCGAGCTGCATGAGCGTCCCAGCCGCCTCGTGGAAGCCCGGGCCATAGTCGATCCCCGGCGGCAGGACGACGAAGACGCGCCTCGAGGTGGCGATCGGATGAACGAGGCGGCACACCAGGACTTGCTCTTGGGCGTGCTCGATCACCTGGTCGATCACGCCCCCGAACACGGCGCTCCGCGCGCTGCTGTCGCCGGTCCAGCCGATGATGACGTCGGTGATGCGCCGCTCGCGGGCGGCGGCGAGGATGCCGCTCGCCGGGTTGGTGGCGACGCGGGTGAGGGCGGCGACGGGCACCTCGGCCTCTGCCGCGACGACCACCGCGTGCGCGAGGACACGCTCGGCGGCGGCGACCTTCGTCTCGACGCTGGCGTCGTCGGGCACCACGACGAGCGGGTACACGGACTCGCTCGAGTCGCGCTCGCGGAGCAAGAAGGCCACCTCGAGCAGTCGCTCCGCCGTGTCGGGGTTGGCGAGCGGGATGAGCATCCGGTGGACGCGGGCGTCGGGTGCTGGCGCGGCTCGCCGCGCCAGCACCAGGGCACGGCCACCGCGCTCGACCAACGTGGCGCCGATCAGCACGCTGACCAGGATCAGGCCGATGACGGCGTTGACGACCTCGGCGCCGAAGAGGCCCAGCTCGAGCCCCACGAACGTGACCGCCAGCGTGGCGGCGGCCTGCGGGATCGACAACCCCGCCATGACCACGCCCTCACGCCGGTCGAGGCCCATGAGGCGCTGCGCCAGCAGGGCTGCGCCCCCCTTGCCGACCACCACCACGAGCGTGAGGGCGGTCCCGAGGAGCGCGACCTCGGCGCTCAGCAAGACGCGCACGTCGACGAGCATGCCGACGGTGAGCAGGAAGAAGGGGATGAACACCGCGTCACCGACGAAGCGGACCCGCGCCATGACCGTCGACTGCTCGGGCGTCAGGCGGTTGAGCGCCAGGCCGGCGAGGAACGCGCCGATGATGGGTTGCGCGCCCGCGACCTCGGCCAGTGCGGCCGAGACGAACATGGCGGCGAGCAAGAACACGTAGCGGATCGCCGCCTCGGCGTCGGTGTTGCGGAAGAACCAACGACCGAGGCGAGGCAGGAGCAGCGTGACGGCGAGCGCGTACGCGCCGAGCGAGACCACGAGCCGCAGCCAGAACGAGGGGCCGACCTCGGCGCCGCCCGCGATGGCGCCGACGACGGCCAACAGCCCGAGCGACAGCGTGTCGGTCAGGAGCGTGCCGCCGACGGTGGCCGTGACGCCGGGGCTGCGCGCCAGGCCGAGCCGCGCCGCGATCGGGTAGGCGAGCAGGGTGTGCGAGGCGACGATCGCGCCGATGAGCAGTGTGGCCTCCCACCCGAAGCCGAGCCGCGGCGCGACGATCAGCGCCAAGGCGAGCGGCAGGGCGAACGACAGCGACCCGAACAGCACCGCGCCTGCGCGCTGGCGGGCGAAGCCACGCAGGTCGAGCTCGAGGCCCGCGACGAACATCAGGTACAGCAGACCGACGGTGCCGAGCAAGACCATCGTCTCGCCGCGAGCCAGCAGGCCGAGGCCGTTGGGACCGACGATCGCCCCCAGCGCGATCACGACGACCAGCGTGGGCAGGTTGAGGCGGCGGCTGACGAACGGGGCCAGCAGGAAGCTGGCGATCGCCACGCCCATGACGACGACGGGGTTGGTGAACGGCAGTTCGAGGGTCACGCGATCGGCGGTCCGGCGTTCAGGTGGGCGTCTCGGCGACCCGCAGCGAGTAGCGGCTGCGGGCGTCGTACGACAGTTGTGGCAAGCGGGGCAGGCGGCCGGCGTACACCTGATCGCGCAGCCACGCCTGCTCCTCGTCGAGCGCGTCCTCGGGGACGTCGCACCACCACACGCGGGCGTCGGGGTTCCAGCGGTAGCCACGAGCCTTGAGCAGGTCCTTGGTGTCGAACGGCGAGCCGACGGCCCACACCCGCACGTCGCGCCGCAGGGCGTTGCGCCTGAGGGCAGCGAGCGCTCTCTCGCCGCTGCGCGGCAGCGGTCGTGCCAGCAGGTAGACGCCGGCATAGCAGTCCTCGACCGCGCGGTGACCGTCGAAGAAGCCGCCGCTCGCCATCACCAGCGCCTGCAAGCCGCTGCTCTCGAAGCCCTCGTCGCGCCAGGCCACGTCGCGCAGGCTGCAGGCCCAATGGACGTCGGCGAAGGCCGGGAGGCGCGCCTCGGCGAAGGGGCGATCGAAGCGGGCGTTGTGCGCGATGACGACGCTGGCACCCTCGAGCAACGCCTGAACACGCCCGTCGTCGATGCGCTGACCCGCCAGCATCGCGTCGTCGATGCCGGTGAGGCGGGTGATCTCGGGCGGCAGCGGTCGGCCGGGGTCTTCGAGCGCGGAGTAGTCGTCGAGCATCCCGAGGACCGTGCCATTGTCCAGGTCGTACGCGAAGCGCACGAGGCCGAGCTCGATCACACGGTCGGCCCGGTGGTCCAGGCCGGTGGTCTCGAGGTCGAGGTACACGCCGACGCGCGCCCCGTCGGGCAGGGCGTCGAGTCGCTCGGGGGGGGTGACGGCGCGCAGGACGCGAAAATCGGGCGAGGCCTCGAGGCGGACCGCCAGGGCTTCGAGCTCGGTGGTGTCGCTGGGCATGCCCGACGCTACCGCGTCGGCAGGCAGCGTGCGGCGTCCCGTGCGCAGGGCGGCGATCCAGGCCGCTGGAACGCTTCGCTCAGCGTGCGTGCGCCCGGTACCACGCGACGGTGCGCTCGACCGCCTCGTCCCAGTCGGTCGCGTGATCGCCGAAGCGCTCCGTATAGGCGCCGTGATCGACCACCCAGGGTCGGATGGTCTGGTAGCGCACCTGCAAGACGGCTTTGACCGGCGGAGCGAAGAGCGCCGCGATGCGCATACCCAGGTAGGGCGCCACCTGCAGCGGCAAGGGGCGCACGCCGGCGACGTGCGCCACGCGCTCAGCGAACGCACGGATGGTCTCGGTGGGCGGGTTCGGGACGTGCCACACGCGCCCGTGCGCGCCTTCGTCGGCGCCGAGCCGGAGCATGGCCTCGGCGAAGTCGGCGATGAAGGTCAGGGTGTGGGGCAGATCGGGGTTGCCGATGGCCTGCGGCCGCTGACCGGCCAGGAGCCGACCGACGACGCCGGCGCCCGCGATCGAGACGCGCACGTGCGGTCCGAAGAAGTCCGAACCGCGTGCGACGACGGCCTGCAGGTCGCCAGCCTCGTGCGCATCGAGCAATGACCGCGTGATGCGGGCCCGCACCGCGCCGTTGGGGAAGGTCGCCGCCTCGGGCAAGCCCTCGTGGACGGGACCGTCGACCGGCCCGTAGGCGTAGAGGTTGTCGCCGAAGACGACGGTCGCGCCGGCCCGGTCGGCGCCCGTGATCACACCCTCCATGAGCGGTGGCAGCACCTGCGGCCAGCGCGAGTAGGGTCCGTTGAGGCAGTGGTACGCGACAGCGGCGTCGGCCAGTGCCACGCGCGCGGCCTCGGGATCGGCCAGGTCCGCCTCGATGGCGCGCACGCGGTCCGGCAGGTCGTCCGGCACCTGGCGCGTGACGACAGCGACGTCAGCGCCACGGTCCGTGAGCTCGGCGCACACGGCACGGCCGAGCGGCCCGAAGCCGAGCACCACGTGGAGGCCGTCGGACAGGGGGATGGTGCTGAGGGCCGTCATACCGGAGTCTCGCACGTACGCGACGTGACGTTCGTCCGGATTCGGCCTCAGCCGCGGTTCACGCTGGGGCCCGATCGACGCCTGCGGTTGCCGCCCGCGCTCGGCGCCGACGGCCGATCGCGGCGACCGCCGCCTTGGCCGCCACCCTGGCCGCCGCCGCGCGAGCCGCCGCGACTTGCACCCTGCCCGCGCCCGCCAGGCCCACCGGTGTTGGGGCTGCTGCCGCGCTCGAAGCGGCGCTGATCGGCATCGAGTTGGCGCGGCGGTGCCGCGTCGTACGCGAAGCCCTCGAGCTGCTCGCGCGGGATCGGCGCGGCCAGGCGCCGCTCGATTCGGCGGATCATGTCTGCGTCTTCACGCGTGACGAACGTGACCGCGTCGCCTTCGTGCTCGGCGCGGCCGGTGCGGCCGATGCGGTGCGTGTACGCGTCTTCGGTGTCCGGTACGTCGAAGTTGACGACGTGCGAGACCATGCTGATGTCGATGCCACGCGCGGCGATGTCGGTCGCGACGAGCACGTGGAAGTCACCACGCTTGAAGCCCTCGAGCGCCTGCTGGCGCTTGTTCTGCGACAGGTTGCCCTGGATGTTGGCGGTGAAGAAGCCGCGCCGGTCGAGTTGCTCGGCGAGCCGCTTGGCGCGGTGCTTCGTGCGCGTGAACACCAGCACGCGCCGGGCGTCCCAGCGCTTGAGCAGCGCTTCGAGCAGGTCGATCTTGAGGTGCATCGGGACCGGGTAGAGGCGATGGTCGACCGTGTTGGCGACCACGGGACGCTCGACCTCGACCGTCAGGGGGTTGGTGAGCGTCTCGTCGACGAGGTGCCGGACGTCCGAGGGCATGGTCGCGGAGAAGAGCAGCGACTGGCGCTCGCTCGGCAGGGCCCGCAGCAGCCGCCGGATGTCGGGCAGGAAGCCCATGTCGAACATGTGGTCAGCCTCGTCGAGGACGAGCACCTCGAGGTGCCTGAAGTCGCCGTGGCCCTGTTGCATCAGGTCGAGCAGGCGCCCGGGGCACGCGACGATGACCTCGGTGCCGCGGCGCAGCGCCTGGATCTGTGGGTTCATGCCGACGCCGCCGTAGATGGTCGCCGAGCGGACGTTGGTCGCCTGCCCGAGGGTCTTGAAGGCGTCGTGGATCTGCTCGGCGAGTTCGCGCGTGGGGGCGACGACGAGGGCGCGGGTGCGGTTGCGGGGCCCGTTCATGAGGCGCTGCAGGATCGGTAGCGCGAAGGCGGCCGTCTTGCCGGTGCCTGTCATGGCCAGGCCGAGTACGTCGCGACCGGCCATCACGGCAGGGATCGCTTGTTGCTGGATCGGTGTGGGGGTGGTGTAGCCGGCGGCACGGATGCCGGCGGCCACGCGCTCATGGAGCGCGAAGTCTTCGAACGTCACGGTGTACTCCTCTTGCTCGGCGAACCGCCGACTCCGAGGCGTACCCTCAGGCCCGTTCGCGCAAACCTGGACACTCTACACGATGATGGCGCCGGCCGTGTCCACAGCGAACACAACGGCCTGGCGCCAGGCTCGCGTGTGGCTCAGTGTGGCAGCCGGTGGCGCAGCAGGCCGTACGTGTAGGTGCCGAGGACGGCCGCGACGAGGACCACGGTGAAGCCCGTCAGGCCCGCGCCGATGAGTGCGGCGATCGGACCAGGGCACGCGCCCGTGAGCGCCCAGCCGAGGCCGAAGAGGCTGCCGCCAAGCAGGTAGCGCGCCCAGCTGCGGTCCTTGTCGGTGAAGGTGATCGCGCTGCCGTCCGCAGCCCGCAGCTGATAGCGCTTCACCAGCGCGACCGTGACGAGTCCGACGACGACGGCCAGGCCGATCACGCCGTACATGTGGAACGAGTGGAAGCGGAACATCTCCTGGATCCGGTACCAGGAGAGCACCTCGGCCTTCACGAGCACGAAGCCGAAGTACGCACCGATGGCGAGGTATCGCGCGACGAAGCCGACCGTGGTCGCGCTCTGGGTCCGGGTGGTGTCGGGGGTCGTGGTGACCATCGGCGTCAGAGCCCCAGCACGAGCGGCAAGACGAGGTGGGTGGCCATGAGGCCGCCGATGAAGAAGCCTGCCACCGCGAGCAGCGAGGGCCACTGCAGCTCGGACAGGCCCATGATCGCGTGTCCGGAGGTGCAGCCGCCTGCCCAGCGCGCCCCGAACCCGATCAGGAAGCCGCCGAGCACCATCACGACGAACCCCCGGAGCGTGAACAGCGACGACCACGAGAAGAGCGCGGCGGGGGCCAGGGCCCCGTCGACGCTGAGCCCGGCCGTGGCGAGCGCCGCCGTGGTCGGCTCGGCTACCACCAGCGGCGCCGGGTTCGCGAGCAGCACGCCCCCGATGAAGCCACCGATGGCGATGCCCAAGAACAACAGCAGGTTCCAACCCCCCGCGCGGCGCCAGTCGTAGGCGAAGAAGGCGTTCCTGCGCGCCGCGGGCACGGCGGCGCACATGTGCCGCAGGTTCGACGACAGGCCGAAGCGCTTGTTGCCGAAGAAGAGCAGGAGCGGCACCGTCAGGCCGACGAGCGGACCTGCCACGTACCAGGGCCACGGCCCACGAATGGCTTCGAAGATGATATCCGTCATGGGTATTTTGTACCTATCGCTGCAGGCACGCGTCAACCGATCATGAGACAACATGCCTGATACCAGGTATGGGTATCATAAGCAGGAGCGCGGGCCGTCCGCCCGCCCACCGGAGGCACCGCATGACCGCCAGCACCCCGGCCGCTTCGGCGGCGACCCACCATCGCGTCCTGATCCTCGGCGGCGGCAGCGCCGGCATCACCGTCGCCGCCCGCCTGCGCCGCGGCGATCCCGGACTCGACGTCGGCCTCGTCGAACCGTCCGACACGCACGCCTACCAGCCGCTGTGGACGCTGGTCGGCCGCGGCGTCGTCGAGCCTGCTGCCACGACGCGTCCCCAATCGAGCGTGATGCCGAAGGGCGTCACGTGGCACCGCGCTCGCGTGGTGGCCATCGAACCCAGCGCCAACCGAGTCGAACTCGACGACGGTCGCGCGCTGACCTACGACAGCCTGGTGGTCGGTCTCGGCATCCGGCTCGGCTGGGACCTGGTCGACGGCCTCGCCGACGCCATGCGCACGCCGCACGTGGGCTCGGTGTACTCGCTCGACAGCGCCAGCCGCGTCTGGCAGGCGCTGCAGGCCTTCCAGGGCGGAACGGCCGTCTTCACGAACCCGCTCGGCCAGGTGCGGTGCGGTGGCGCCCCGCAGAAGATCATGTACCTCGCCGACGCGTACTGGCGCGAACGCGGCCTGTCGGATCGCAGCGAGGTCGTCGGCGCCTTCGCCGGCACCATGATGCTCGGTGTGCCGGAGATCAACGCCACCCTCGAGCGCATCGTCGCCGCGCGCGGCATCGACATGCGCTTCCGCCACGACCTGCGCGCCGTCGACGGCGCCGCGAAACGGGCCACGTTCCGCCACCTGGAGCGCGACGAGGACGTCACGATCGACTACGACTTCCTCCACGTGACGCCTCCGATGCGCGCACCCGAGAGCGTCGCGAACTCGCCGTTGGCGGTTGACGAGGGTGCCCACGCGGGCTTCGCGGACGTCGACCACGCCACGCTGCAACACCTGCGCTTCCCGAACGTGTTCGCCCTCGGCGACGTCGCCGCGCTCCCGACCGCCAAGACGGGCGCGGCGATCCGCAAGCAGGCGCCGGTGCTGGTGGGCAACCTGCGCTCGTTCTTGGCCGGGACGCCGCTCGAGAAGGCCTACGACGGCTACTCCTCGTGCCCGCTCCTGACCGACGTGGGCAAGCTGGTGTTGGCCGAGTTCACCTACGGCAACACGTACAAGCCGACCTTCCCCGTCGACCAGACGAAGGAGCGGCTCGACATGTACATGCTCAAGCGGCACGTCCTACCGCAGATGTACTGGCACGGCATGCTGCGCGGGCTCGCCTGACGCGCGGACGCGACGGCATGCCGGGGGCATGGCACCCATCGTGGCCGGCGGGAGCGGGGCGGGACGCCGCTCAGTGCGGTAGCCGGGTGCGCACCTGGCCGTAGGCCCACGTGCCGAGGACGGCGGCCGCCAGCACCACCGTGAAGCCCGTCAGGCCCGCACCGATGAGCGCGGCGATCGGACCCGGGCACGCGCCCGTGAGCGCCCAACCGAGGCCGAAGGTGACCCCGCCGAACACGTAGCGCCTCCAGCCCGCCTCGAAGGCGCGGATGGCGATCGGCTCACCGTCCAGCGAACGCAGCTGGTACCGCCGCACCAACCAGATGGACAGGGCGGCGACCAGCACGGCCGTCCCGATGACGCCGTACATGTGGAACGAGTGGAAGCGGAACATCTCCTGGATCCGGTACCAGGAGAGCACCTCGCTCTTCACGAGCACGAAGCCGAAGTACGCACCGATGGCGAGGTAACGCGCGCCGAAGCCGATCGAGTTTGCCACGGGCCTCACGCTCTCCTGCGATGCGCTCGCGGCCTCAGGCGTCACAGTCCCAGTACGAGCGGCAGCACGAGGTGGGTGGCCACGAGACCGCCGATGAAGAAACCGACCACCGCGAGCAGCGACGGCCACTGCAGCTCGGCGAGTCCCGAGATCGCGTGACCGCTGGTGCAACCGGCCGCCCAACGCGTCCCGAACCCGATCAGGAAGCCGCCGAGCACCATCACGACGAACCCCCGGAGCGTGAACAGCGACGACCACGAGAACAGCGCCGCCGGGGCCAGGGCCCCGTCGACGGCCAGGCCCTGCGCGGCCAGCGCTCGGGTCGTCGGCTCCGCGACGGCGAGCGGCTCGGGGTTGGCCAGCAGCACGCCACCGACGAAACCACCGATGGCGATGCCCAGGAACACCAGCAGGTTCCAGCCCCCCTCGCGGCGCCAGTCGTACGCGAAGAAGGCGTTCCTGCGCGCGGCCGGCACGACGGCACACATGTGCCGCAGGTTCGACGACAGGCCGAAGCGCTTCCCGAGGCCGAGCAGCACCGGCACGGTCAGGCCGATGAGCGGACCGGCCACGTACCAGGGCCAAGGGCCGCGCAAGACATCAAGAATAGTTGACATAAACGATACACTACTCAACTCCGGCTTGGCGCGCCAGCCCCCGCGCGACACCAGTGCGCACGCTCGGTCCAGAGGCGCTTGACGCATACCCAGTAGGGGTATTAACCTCCAGTCTAACGAAGGGAGCCACCATGCTGTTTCAACCCATCTACGACGAGGACCTCGCCCAGGGCAGCTACCTGATCGGCTGCCAGGCCACCGGCGAGGCCGTCGTCGTCGACGCCCGCCGCGATGCCGACACCTTCATCCGCCTCGCCGAGCACCACGGCGTCCGCATCACCGCCGTCACCGAGACGCACATCCACGCCGACTACCAGTCCGGCAGCCGCGAGCTCGCCGCCCTCACGGGCGCGACGCTCTACCTCTCCGACGAGGGCGACGACGACTGGAAGTACGGTTTCGAAGGCGAGAAGCTCTACCACGGCAGCGAGATCCGGGTCGGCAACGTCCGGCTGAAGGCCGTCCACACCCCGGGCCACACCCCGGAGCACCTGTCGTTCCTCGTGACCGATGGCGCCACCACGGAGCAGCCCGGCTTCTTCCTCACCGGCGACTTCGTGTTCGTCGGCGACGTCGGCCGCCCGGACCTGCTCGACGAGGCGGCTGGCTTCGTCGACACCCGCTTCGGTGGCGCCAAGCGCCTGTTCGCGAGCCTGCGCGACCACTTCCTCACGCTCCCGGACTACGTCCAGGTGTGGCCGGGGCACGGCGCCGGCAGCGCCTGCGGCAAGGCCCTCGGCGCCGTCCCCTCCACGACGGTGGGATACGAGCGCATGGCAAGCTGGTGGGCCCCGCTGGTCGAGGCAGGCGATGAGGAGGGCTTCGTCGAGTCCCTGCTCGAGGGGCAGCCCGACGCGCCCCTCTACTTCGCCCGCATGAAGCGCACCAACAAGGCGGGGCCAGCCCTCCTGAGCGACCGCCCCGACCTGCGCCGCTTCGAGCCGGACGAGTTGCGCGGCCGCGTGAACGACGACCTGATCCTGATCGACACCCGCGACGGCGAGCGCCATCGCGCGGACCACGTGCCAGGCGCCCTGTTCGTGCCCGAAGGCAAGAAGTTCGCCACCTACGCCAGCTACGCCATCGACCCGGACGCCGACACGCGCCCGATCGTCGTGCTCGCGAGCGACGACGAGCAGGCGGAGCACATGCGCGACCGCCTGGCCTGGACAGGGATCGACCACGTCATCGGCTACGTGACCAGCCTCGACGGTCTCACCGCCGGTCCGGTGCCGAGCGTGGCGCCGGGCGCCGAGCGCGACGTGCAGGGCGCCGTCGTCCTCGACGTCCGCACCGCTAACGAGCACCGCGCCGGGCACCTCCCGGGCGCGCAGCAGCTCGACGTCGGACGCGTGGCGTACCGCTCCGAGCAGGTCCCCAGCGACCGCCCCGTGATCGTGCACTGCCAGGGGGGCGCCCGCGCCGCGGTGGCAGCCGCGGTGCTGCGCGACAAGGGTCGGAGCGACGTGCGCGAGCTCGAAGGCAGCTACGACGCCTGGGTGGCGGCCGGCAACACGCCCGTCCGCCCGGACACCGACACCGAGCCCGAACGCAGCGCCGCCGGCGCCTGACGCACCAGCCGGCCACCAGACTCGAGCATCGCCCGCAGGCCGGCGCCACCGTGCGCCGGCCGCGGAGCGTGCGCTGACCACGACACCGACAGGACCCCAGCATGCGCTTCCCGCTCTCGCCCGCCCCCTGGCTGCGGCGCTACGACCGCCGTGACCTCCCATCGGATCTGATCGCCGGCATGACCGTGGCCGTCATGCTCGTGCCGCAGGGCATGGCCTACGCGCTGCTGGCGGGCATGCCGCCAGTAGCGGGTCTCTACGCGTCGACCGTGCCGCTCGTGGCCTACGCCCTGGTCGGCTCGTCGCGCTCGCTCGCGGTCGGGCCGGTCGCGATCATGTCGCTGCTCACGCTCGCCGGCGTCGGCGCGTTGGCCGAGCCCGGCAGCGCCGAGTTCATCGGCCTGGCCGGGCTGCTCGCGCTCATGGTCGGCGTCTTGCAGCTCGCGCTCGGCCTGCTGCGCGGCGGCGTGATCGTCGCGTTCCTCTCGCACGCGGTGGTGTCGGGGTTCACCTCGGCGGCCGCCATCGTCATCGGCCTGTCGCAGCTCAAGCACCTGCTCGGCGTGTCCCTGGAAGCGCAGGCGCCGGTGGCCATCGCCTTCGAAGCGCTGCGGCGACTCGGCGACGCGCACCCAGCGACCCTGGCCGTCGGACTCGGCGCCGTGGCGCTGCTGCTCGCCGGGACGCGCTTGCCAAAGCGCTTCCCCACGCCGCTGGTCGTGGTGGTCCTCGCCACCACGCTGGTCGCGCTGCTCGGCCTCGGCGACCATGGGGTCCGCACCGTCGGCGTCGTGCCGGCGGGTCTGCCGATCCCGACGCTCCCCGACGCCCCGATCTCCGCCGTGCTCGCGCTGCTGCCGACCGCCCTGGCCATCGCCTTCGTCGGTTTCATGGAGTCGATCGCGGTGGCGCGCTCGCTGTCGGCCAAGGACGGCGAGCGCATCGACGCCGATCGCGAGCTCGTCGGGCTGGGGCTCGCGAACCTCGCGGCCGGCCTCCTCACCGCCTTCCCCGTCACGGGCGGCTTCTCGCGCAGCGCGGTCAACCACCGCGCCGGTGCCCGCAGCGGCCTCGCCACGATCGTCACGGCGCTGCTGGTGGCGATCACCCTGCTCGTCCTCACGCCGCTCTTCCGGCACCTGCCGCAGGCTGCGCTCGCGGCGCTGGTGATCGTTGCCGTCGCCGGGCTGATCGACGCGAACACGCCCCGCCACCTGTGGCGCGTGCGCCGCTCCGACGCCGTGACCCTCGCGGTGACCTTCCTGGCCACCCTGACGATCGGCGTCGAACAGGGCATCCTCACCGGCGTCGGCTTCTCGCTCGCGGTGTTCGTGTGGCGCAGCGCGTTCCCGCACGTTGCGGTGATGGGGCGCCTCGACGAGCAGGGCGTGTGGCGCAACGTCGCTCGCTACCCCGACGTGCGCCTGGCGGAGGGCCTGGTGGTGCTGCGACCCGACGCCAGCCTCTACTTCGCCAACGCCACCTACCTGCGCGACGTGGTGGAGCGCACCCTGGCGGAGCGCGACGAGGCGCGCGGCCTGGTGCTCGACCTCTCGGCCGTCAACGACGTCGACGCCGTCGGCCTCGACGGGCTCGACGCGTTGATGCGCGAGCTCGACCAGCGCGGCGTCGAGGTGCACCTCGCTGGCATGAAGGGACCCGTCAGGGACGTCGCTGCCCGCGCCGGCTGGCGCGAGCGGCATGCGGAGCGGGCGTTCCACCTCGGCCTCGACCAGGCCGTCGCCGCGGCCGCGGCCGCCTGCAGCGAGCGAGCGGGTCGGGCCCTGGGCGTCACGACCGGTTGACGCGCGCCTCGCGCCACGCCGCCAGAGCTCCCTCGACCTCGTCCAAGAGCGCCTCGTCCGGCAGCACCTGGTCGCCGACCACGCCGAGACGCGACAGCGGACCCGACTCGGGGAGCAGCGCATCGGCCTCGAGCCGAAACTCGAACTCGAGCGCCGGGTGCAGGCGGGCCGACGAGGCCAACCTGCGGGCCTCGTCCTGGCGATCGAGGGCCGTGGCGATTGCGGCCGCTGCCAGGACCACGTGCGCAACGAAGCGCGGCGCCGCCATCGCGCGCACCAGGTGCAGGCCGTCGGCGAGGTAGCCGAGCGCCCCATCGATCTCACCCACACGCGCGCTCGACACCGCCGCCACCAAGACGGTGCGGGTCCCGAGGGCCGTGAAGCGCAACGCCTCGCCACCCCAGCGCAGCAGGCGCGCCGCTCGTGCGAGCGCCTCCTCCGGCGGGCCGAAGCGGTGGTGGTACCCGACCCACAGCGCGAACGTCAGCATCAACGGGTCGTCGATGCGACCGGCGCGCTCCGTGAAGGATTCGATGCACGCTGCGGCGCGTGTCCGATCACCGGCCACCCAGGCCGCCCACGCCTCGGTCGCGAACGTGTCGGCGTCGCGTAGGACCGTACCGCTTGCCGCACGCAGCCCCCGGGCCGCCTGCACGTGCTCGCGCGCCCCGCCGAGATCTCCGCGCAGCACCGCCAGGCGCGCGAGCGAGTCGTGGACGTCGGCCAAACCGCCCTCGTCGGCGAGCGCCTCGTAGGCGCCGAAGGCTTCACGCAGCACGGTGGTGGCGACGTCGAAGCGGCCGATCTGCGCCGACCACCACCCCCACTCGTGCAACAGCGAGGCCAAGCCGACGCGATCGCCCGTCCGTAGGTACGCCGCGCGGGCGGCCTCGGCGTGCCGAGCGCGTTCGGCGGGCGGAGCACGCAGCGCGAGCTCGGCGTGGTTCAAGGCCACCGCGACGTCGTCGCCGCGCGCCGTCGCCGACGCCACGGCGTCGCCGAGCCGAGCGACCGAGTCGACCTCGACGTCGGTCGACAGCGGGAGCAAGCGCGCCCACGCGGCGTCGCGCCCCGACCCCGTCGCATCGGCCAGCAGCGCGAGCGCAGCCGTGACCAGGCGCTGACGGTCGTGCCAGCGCATCGCCTGCCCCAGCGCGCGCGTCAGGCCGACGGCCATCTCGGCCAACGCCTGCCACTCCTGGCGCAGCGATGCCCAGCGCCAGGCGCCGAGCGCCTGCTCGAGGTCGTGTGGATGCACGCGGAGCCGTCGCCCGCTGCGCGGATCGACGTCACGGGCGATGCGCTCGCGCCACTCCTGAAGAGCAGCCGCCCAGGCGAGATCCTCGAGACCCTCGACCGCAGCCCGCTCGCGACCGTACCGGCCCAGGAGCGCGTGCAGCTCCAAGCGCTCGGCGCGCTGGCGCACCACCGCCCGATCAGCGAGCCGTCGCAACCCGCGCCATCCGCTCCCCCCGACCGCCGCAGCCACCTCGCGCTGCAGGCTGCCGGGCATGACGGCCAGCCGCGCCCACGCGGCGCGGTCGACGTCGTCGAACTGCTCCCAGGCCTCCTCGATGCCGGCGCGTACGTCGCGCCGCCGGACGGGTCGGTCGACCTCGTCGCTGCTGAGCGCGTCCCAGGACCGCCGCAGTTGGACCTCGAGCCCCTCGAGCCCATGCACGTCGACCCACGACGCCGCGAGCTCCAACGCCAGCGGGTGCCCGTCGACGGCCTCGGCGATGCGCTCGACCGTGTCCGGATCGAAGGCGCGCACCGCTTCGGCGCTCAGGCGTCGCAGTGCGACGCGCAAGAAGAGCTGCGCAGCCGGGCTCGGCGACCAGGCCCGCGCCGACGGGGCCACCAAGCGCCCGTTCCTCGTCGCGCGCGTCGCGAGGGGCGCCACCTCGACCACCGTCTCGGTGGACAACCTGAGGCGAACCCGCGACGTCACCAGCAC
>PWQI01000445.1 GCA_003556805.1 Trueperaceae bacterium
CGGCGCGATGAGCATCGTCACGCCCGTCAGGACGTAGAGCCAACCGACGACGACGAGGGCGGTGGTGCGGTGGTACGTCATGCCTTCATCGCATCACACGCGCAGACGACGCGCATCCCCCGAAGGGATGAGTCTCGCGTCACCACGTCGCGACCCACGCCTCGTGGTCGTCGTGTGCGTCCAGGAAGGCGCCGTAGAGCGCGTTCGAGGCGTCGTCGTAGCCGCCCACCAGGGCCGTCGTCGCGCCCTGGTGGGCGGCCCGGTCGACGGCGGCCGAGACCAACGCCCGGCCGAGGCCGCGGCGCTGATGGGCCGGCACCACACCAACGGGTTCGACGAGCGCACTGCGTGTCACGTCGTCGAACCAGGCCGTCGCGAAGCCGGCGATCGCGCCGTGCTCGTCGACCGCCACGAGGTCGAGGTCGCGCCGGTAGAGCGGCGCGCGCTGCAACCGTCGGTACCAGCTCCCATCCTCGCGGTTCGCCGCCGCCACCGCGAGGTCGCCGTCGTGGAACGCGAGCCCGGAGGCGTAGCAGCGCTCCAGCAGCTCCAGGCCGTCGCCGAGCGCGCGGATCGAGTACCCCGCAGGAGGGGCGACGTCGCCGCGCCCAGGGCCGATCGGGCCCCGCCAGCGGCGCTCGCGCACGTCGCTACGCCGGTACCCGCGCTCTCCGAGCAGCTCGGCGAGTTCCGCGGCGGACGCGTCAGCCCACACCACCATTCGTGCCCGCCCCTCGGCGTCGCGAGCGGCCAGCTCGGCCTCGGCGACGTCGAGCATGGCGGCCTCCAGGAGGCCGCGCGCGCCCGGCGCCAGCGAGAGGTGCGCATCGCCCGGCGCCCCGTCGGGTAGGAGCAGGCCGACGACCTGCCCGCCGTCCTCCCAGACCCACGCGACGTCCTCGAGCCGCGTCTCGGCGACGTTCGGGAGCACGTGCCACCAGGTGTAGTCGAAGCGCGCCACGTGCCAGGCGCGCGATCGCCCACCATCGGCGAGGAAGGTGTCGCGCAGGAAGGCGCGGATGCGCCAGGCGTCTTCGGCCCGACAGCGGCGGTGTCGGATGCTCACGCTCGGCCTCCTTCCCACCAGCCTAGTGCCGCGGCGCTGGGACACGCGCCCCGTCATCGCCAGCGCCCCACGTGCGCACGCCGCGCGACCGACGCGACCCCGTGCTGTAGGCTGCACCACGTCCCTGACGCGACGTCGGCGGCACGGAGGAGGAGCGCCATGGCGCCGAACGGGCACGATCCGAACGACGAGGTGCGCCAGGGCGCCGAGGAACGCGGCGCCGAGGACGACGCCACTGAGGACCGCGGCGACGGCTTCGTCGTCCACGCCACCGCGCCGCTCAACGGCGGCCCCACGCCGCAGGCGCAGCGCGCGAGCTTCGTCACGCCGAACCACCTGTTCTTCGTCAGGACGCATGGCGAGGTGCCGCGCATCGATCCGGACGACTATGTGTTGCGCATCGAGGGTCTGGTCGAGCGCCCGCTGTCGCTCACGCTCGCCCACCTGGCGCGCTTCGAGCGCACCTCGGTGCTCTCGACGCTCGTGTGCGCCGGACAGCGCCGCTCCGAGCTGCTCGAGGTGGCGCCGGTGCCAGGTGAGCTCCCGTGGAACGCCGAGGCGGTGAGTACGGCGCGCTGGGAGGGGTGGCGCCTGTGCGACGTGCTGGCTGCCGCTGGGCTGCGCGAGGGCGCCGGGCACGTCGCGTCCGAGGGGCACAACCGCGTCGAGCACGATGGCGAGCGCTTCCGCTTCGGCACGTCGATCCCGCTGGCGAAGGCCATGGCGCCCGAGGTGCTGCTGGCCGACACGATGAACGGCGCGCCGTTGCCGCGCGAGCACGGCGCGCCGCTCCGGCTCGTGGTCCCCGGTTACATCGGCGCGCGCCAGGTCAAGTGGCTGCTCCGCATCGAGGTGCGCGCTGCGCCGTCGGACAACTACTTCCAGGCCAAGGCCTACCGGCTCTACCCGAGCGGCCAGGGCGATGAGCCCGACCCGGCGAGCGGCTTCGCGCTGGGCGAGGCGTCGGTCAACTGCCTGATCTGCGAGCCTGCGGACGGATCGCGCGTCGACGCCGACCGGGTCACGGTGCGTGGCTACGCCTACGGCGGCGGCGGTCGGTCCATCGTGCGGGTGGAGGTGTCCGTCGACGGTGGCCAGCGCTGGACGCTGGCGCGCTTCGACGACGTCGCCGTCGACGGGACGCCGCACGTCGCGGGCGATCCGTTCGCGGGTCGCTTCGCGTGGCGCTTCTTCAGCGCCGACGTGACGTGCCCACCCGGTGACCGGTTCGAGGTGGTCGCGCGCGCGTGGGACGAAGCTGCGAACACCCAACCCGCATCGACGCGCGAGGTGTGGAACGTCAAGGGCTACATGAACAACGCCTGGAGCCGGGTGCGGCTGACGCGGCGCTGAGCGCCATGCGGGCCGCTGCCGGACCGTGGCGCGCGTTCACCCGGACTCGCTGAGGAAGCGCTCGACCTCGACACGGCGCGGGATCGGGTCGACGGCCCCGTAGCCGCGCGTCGCGAGCGCGGCGGCCGCGTTGGCGTAGCGCGCCGCCGCCGTCAGCGTCGCCCCGCGCAGCCGCTCCGTCAGGAACGCCCCGTCGAAGGTGTCGCCCGCTCCGGTCGCGTCGACGCTCTCGACGGCGAACCCGGCGACGTGCTCGCGCTCCTCGGCCGTCGCGACGAGGACGCCGTCGCGGCCGAGCTTCAGGGCGACGAGGCGGGCGCCGCGCTCGAGCAGCAGGTCGACGTAGGACTCCGGCGCGTGCTCGCCGAACAGGATCGCAGCGTCCTCGAGGCTGGGCAGGCACAGGTCGACCTGGGCGATCGTCTCGAGCACGATCGCGCGGGCGCGGGCCGCGGGCCAGAGCTTCAGGCGCACGTTCGGATCGTAGGAGACGAGGGTAGCGGCGCCCCGCGCCGCCTCGATCGCGGTGAACACGGCGTCGCACGCGTGCACTGCGATCGCCTGGCTGATGCCCGACACGTGCAGGGCGCCCGCACTCGCGATCGCGTCCAGCGGTACGTGCTCCGGTCGCAGGCGGCTGGCGGCCGATCCCGCGCGGTAGTAGCTGAAGTGGTGCCCGCGCTCGTCGTGGCTGACGAAGTAGATGCCTGTGGGCGCGTCCGGGTCGCGCGCCACGTGTTCGACGTCGACACCTTCGCGCTGCCACATAGCGACGAAGCGCTCGCCGAACGTGTCGCCGCCGATGCGGGTCACGTACCCCACGCGCGCTCCTTGCCGGGCGGCGGCCACGGCCGCGTTGGAGGTATCGCCGCCGAAGCCCTGCAGGTACGTCGGGGCGCCATCTGCGCCGAGGCGCTGGTTGAACTCGAGCATCGGCTCACCGAGGGCGATGACGTCGAACCGACGCGTCGCTGGCGTGCTCCGTTCACCAGACATCGCTTCACTGTACCGCGCGTGCGTCACGCGTCGTCGCCCGGGGCCGGCTCGCGCAGGTGGTGCACCGCCCGCTGCAGGTGGTGCGCGAAGGCGTTCGCCCACGCCAGTGCCTCGAGCGTGTCCTCCGCCTCGTCCGGGTCGGCATCGGCGGTCGCCACTCGGCGCAGCACGCGGCGCCGTGCGGCCCGCCGCACGTCCGGGACGCCAGCGAACGCCGCGAGCACGTGGTCCGCTGGGCCGTCGGGAGCCAAGAGCGGGCTCCACGTCACCATCGCCTTCAGCGCCTCGCGCAGGCAGTCGCGGAGTTCGCCCGTCTCGGGGGCTCGGGCGAAGCGCTCCAGCGCGGCCGAGCGGCCGAGCAACGCCACCGCCCGCTGCAGGTGGTCGAGGGCGTGCAGCACCGACACGTGGCGGCGATGCGCGGACTCCATCGCGGAGTCGCTGCGGATCCCGGCGAGGAACGTGCGGGTCTGGTCCAGCGCGCCGCGAACGCGCTCGAGTCTGACGCGGGCCGCGTGCTGCTCGCGGGCAGACGCGACGCCCGTCGCGAGCACGGTCGCCTCGTCACCCAGCTCGGCGGTGCACATCAGCAAGGTGGTGCGCGCGGCCTTGACCGCGACGGGCCCGTCCTCGGCGCTTGCGCTGCTCAGGTAACGCGTGAGCACCACCCCACGCTCGGGCACGAGCCGCGCCACCAGGAACGTGAAGCGACCCAACCACGGCAGGACCAACGCCACGCCGACGACGTTGAAGAGCGTATGGAAAGCAGCCAGTGTCAGGGCGGCGTCGCCGCCCTCACCGCCCAAGCGCGCCCCGAACCAGACGAACGCCGGGAGGATCGCCAGCGCGACGATGGCCGTGCCTACGTTGAACACGACGTGCGCCATCGCGGTGCGCCGGGCGTGGACCGACGCGCCCAACGCCGCGAGGAGTGCCTTCGGCGCGGTGCCGACGTTCTGCCCGATCACCATCGCGGCCGCCTGCTCCAGCCCTATCGCGCCCGCGGAGAGCGCCGTCAGGGTGGTCGCCACCGCTGCACTCGACGACTGCATCACGATGGTCATCGCGGCGCCGATCAACACCAGCAGCAGCGACGTGCCGAACGTGGTCGTGTCCGCGCCAGGCAGCGGGAAGCCGTCGGCGACGCCGGCCATCGCGGCCTGCATCAGGCCGATCCCGACGAACAACAGGCCGAAGCCGGCGACGGGGAATGCCGCAGCTGCGACCCGATCCTTGCCGAGCAGGCGCATGACGGCGCCGATCGCCACCATCATCAGCGCCACGCTCGTGATGTCGACCTTCAGACCGAAGTACGCCACGATCCAGGCGGTCGAGGTCGTCCCGAGGTTGGCTCCCAGGATCACGCCGACCGCGTTGACGCTGGGGAGCAG
>PWQI01000176.1 GCA_003556805.1 Trueperaceae bacterium
GCCTGGACGAAGCCCGAACCGGCGCCGCCACCGCTGCTCTGGTAGCGCAGCATCGTGCCGGCGAGGTGCTGGCGCCACGACGCGTCGTGCTCCGCCGCCGTCGGCGCGCCGAACTGCACGCCCTGCAGGAACCGATCGGCCGTGTCGCGGTAGGAGGCCTCGTCCCGGCCGCTGGCGGCGACGTCCGCCACCGGGATCAGCACGTCGCGGCCCGGTCCGCGCTCGGGCGCCTTGCTGCCTCTCGGTCAGACGGTGGGTGTGACGTTCTGGTTGAGCCGGAACAGGTTGGTCGGATCGTACCGATCCTTCACCTCGACAAGCCGGTCGTAGTTCGACCCGAAGGCCTCACGCTCACGGCCCGTTCGCTCCGCGATGAAGTTCGCGTAGGAGCTACCGGTCGCGTGGGCTGTGAGCGCATCGAAGCACTCGCGCACCCAGGCGATGGTCGCATCGTGTTGCGCTGCGTCTTCCCAGCGCCCACCGGGGGAGACGACGAACGCGATGTCACGATGTGGGTACGCAGTCTCGTCCGGCGCGACGTCGTTGACCGCGCCACCGAGGTGCGAGATGAGCATGTCGGACTGCGGCGTCGGGAGCCTCGTGGCGTGTTCGACCATGACGTCGATCGCCCGATCGGACACCTCGGTGAAGTTGTGCGACTTCCAGTAGTTGTGTGCACCGGGCGCGTAGAGGCCGTCGACCGCGCCTTGGGCTGCCAGGTACGGCATCGGTGCGACGGCGTCGGCAATCGGCGCACCATGCTCGCGCAGCGGCCTGAGGACCTCTTCCCCCTCCTGCACGTCGCCCACGTAGAAGGGTGCGACGAAGAGCACCTTCGTACCGTGCACCTCCTCTGGCAGGAACGGCAACGGCGGGGCGGTGAGGAAGTCCGCCCAGACGGAACACTCGCGGGGTGCATGCGCGGCGAAATCGCGGTAGTTCCTGAGCACCTCGGCGGCATCGTCCAAGCGGTACACGATAGGCCCGAAGAGCACCTCTGGTCCGACCTCGTGCAGCTGGAACTCGAAGGAGGTGACGACGCCGAAGTTGCCGCCGCCACCACGAATGCCCCAGAAGTGGTCGGGGTGCTCACTGGCGCTGGCGGTCACCAGATCTCCGTCTGCCGTGACGACGTCGGCCGACAGCAGGTTGTCCGCGGTGAGACCGTGCTTGCGGCTGAGTCGACCGAATCCACCGCCGAGCGTCAACCCGCCGACGCCGGTCGTCGAGACGACACCATTCGGAACGGCCAAGCCGAAGGCCTGGGTCTCGTGGTCGACGTCGGCGAAGGTGGCACCGCCCTGGACGCGTGCCGTTCGTGCCTTGGGATCGACGTGAACGCCGCGCATCGGCGAGAGGTCGATCACGAGCCCCCCATCACAGACGGCGACGCCGGCGATGTTGTGTCCGCCGCCGCGTACGGCGAGCAGCAAGTCGTTCTCACGGGCGAAGTCGACGGCTTCGATCACGTCGGCGACTCCCGAGCAGCGCACGATGAGTGCGGGCCGTTTGTCGATCATGGCGTTCCAGACGGATCGCACCTCATCGTAGCCATCATCGCGCGACCGGATGATCTCGCCGCGCACCTTTCCCTCGAGTTCGAAAAGGGCCCGCTCTGGCAGCAGGTCGGCCTGATCGGTGCGTGTTCTGACCTGCAGGTCAGGCATGAACTACCTCCTGTCCATACATGCGTTGAAACGCTCGGCCATCGTGTGCGACAGCCTAGCAACGATTCCGCGGATCCGCGTAAGCCAACGTCACGTGCCGAGCACCTGTCGCGCGTCCGGCCCGAACGCCGCTCGCATGCGCCTCAGCCGCGGCTCGTCACGCAAGGCGTGGGCATGTCGCCGCGGCTCTGGAGCTCCGCAACGAACCGCTCGATCTCCGCCCTCGACACCAGCCGGATGAACCGGATGTGCGCCCACTCCGCTCTCGCCATTCGCTCGATCATGCCTCGCCGCTTTCGGCGATGCTGCGTCGCGATCCACCACAGCAACGACTCGTCCTTCCGCCAGACCATGAACTGTGGCCAGAACCGCTCGTAGTTCGTCCCCCACAGCAGTTGTTTCGAGCGCCACCGTCGCCACGATCTCGTCAACGCGCGTGCCAGCAAGAGCGGGAGCGGCAGGTCGAGCCAGATGACGGTCTCCAGGCGCGGCCAGAACACGCGCTCCGAGAACCTGGCGTAGGAGCCCGCCACGATCCATGCGTCGTCCGCCGTCGCGTCGCGGAGCCTGCGCTCGAACTCGTCAGGGTCGGTCGTGCTCAACCCCACCCAGTTCGGTTCCCAGTTCAACGCGTCGAGCTCCACCAGCGGCAATGCGAGGGTTCGCGCCAAGCGCTCCGCCAGACTGCTCTTCCCGGAGCAACTGCTGCCGATGACGTGGATGCGGTGACCAATGCTCATCTGTCGCCTGCGATCGGAAGCACCAATCTACCCCGGGGGGTCGCGCATCGTCGCTAGGATGCGCGGACCTACGACTGCTCCGTGGGGCATCGGCCTGTCTCAGCCGTGCCAGCGGCGCATGTGCTCGGCGTGCGTGTCGAGGTACGCGCCGTCGCGGTAGTGCGCGTCGTAGAACTCGGTATCCAGATGCACCGCCTGCACGAAGCCGGGCAGGACGATCGTGTTGAACGCGCCGGGGAACCTCCCATACGTGTCGTAGACGTACTGCGCCACCGTCGCGAGGCAGTCGACGAAGGCATCGTCGTAGCGCTCGACGCTCGCACGGACGGCGGCGGTGTCGTTCCACGGACCGGGCGCCGAGGCGTCGTACGTTCCGCCCTCGCCGAACTTGCGCTCCACGAAGGCGACCACGGCCGCGTGCATGTCGGCGTGGTACGGCGGGCACAGCCCCTCGAAGTGGCCGTCGAGCCCGACCGGGTTCGGCAGCGTCCAGCGCTCGTCTCGCTGGAGGCGGAAGCCGAACCCTCGGATGCCGTCGTCAGCGAACGCTCCGAAGATGCTCCAGCGATTCAAGCCCGCGAAGTAGAGCCCACCGAGGCCCATCGCCTGCATGGTGAGCACGATGTTGTGCGCCATGAAGGCCGCCTCGGAGCAGTTCGACTCGTACGAGCCCTGCTGCACCACCGAGAGCGGCATGCGCTTCTCGCCGTTCAGAAGGCCGCTGCGGATGAAGGGCTCCAGGTCACCTGCAGGCCGGCCCTTCGCGTCATCCATGATGACGTTGCCGTTGCCGAGCGCCATCGCCATGAGCGCGAGCAAGGACTCGCTCGCGTCCGCGATGGGCATGAACATCGTCGATCCCGGCGCGTTGGCCATCCAGAGGTTCGGCTCGAGCATGTGGGGCGGGGCGGCGGGCAGATCGAGGCGCTGGTCGGAGAGCTTCACGGTGCGCTCGCGCACCACGGCCACCACGCGCTCGGCATCGTCCTCGATGCCGTCGAACTCGCGCATACGCTCCGGCGTCACGTCGCGGGTGTTGGTGAGGTAGGTCCCGTCGTCGTCGGTGACGAGCATCGCCGGGGTGCCGAAGCCGCCCGCCGTGGGCGCGGTGCGGCCCGTGAAGCGCACGGAGTAGTGCGCATGCTGGTCAGCGCGATCCGGGCCGTACGGCACGCCGAAGCTCCAGCCCGACACGCCGGTGCCGACGGCCAGGAGCAGGTTGCGCTCGAGTTCCGAGAGCGGCACCGGGTCGTGCCGCGACGTGTACGCCAGCGGCCCGGACGGGATGCTCATGCCCAGGCCGAAGCGGCGCGCGCGGCGCCCGAAGATGGCGTGCATGAGGGGGTACTCGAGCAGATGCCGTACGGCTTCGGACATGGTGACCTCCGGTCCTCTGGCGCCGTGGCGCCGGTGCGACGACGACGATGAACCGACCATGCCCGACGCCAAGCTGGTCCATCAACTCCTTGTTCTGTTGTGCCCTTGTCATGCCGCGCCAGGTGCGGCGTGCATGATTACCACGTGCCCGGGTACGGCCAGTACTGCCCGCTCGCCCTCGCGACCGAGGTCCTCGCAGAGCGCTGGACCCTGCTCGTCCTGCGTGAGCTGGGACTCGGCGCCTGCCGCTTCAACGACATCCACCGCGGCGTGCCGCGCATGTCACCCACGCTGCTCACAGGGCGGCTTCGGACGCTCGAACGAACCGAGATCGTCGAGCGCGTGCAGGTCGGCCGCCGCATCGAGTACCGCTTGACCGCGGCGGGCCAGGCGCTCATGCCGGCGATCGAGTCGCTGGCCGTGTGGAGCAAGTCGTGGCTACCCGCCACGCTGAGCGATGAACGCGCCGACCCGGACCTGATCCTCTGGGACATGCACCGGCGCATGCACACCGAGCTGCTGCCCGACGGCCGCACGGTCATCCGCTTCGTGCTGGTCGACCAGCCCGAGGCGCGTCGCCGGCGTTGGCTCGTGTGCGAGCGCTCGGGCGTCGACGTGTGCGTCAACGACCCGGGCTTCGAGCACGACCTCGACGTCGAGAGCGACAGCAAGACACTCGTGTGGGTCTGGTACGGCGACCTGCCCCTCGCTCGCGCCCTCGACGAAGGACGCATCGAGTTGCACGGCCCGGCGGTGCTCCGAGATGCGTTCCCGTCGTGGCTGCAGCTGAACCTGTTGGCGGAGGTGCCGCGGAGGCGGGCCGCGTTCGGCGTCTGAGGCCTCCCTCGTCCGTCGTCACACCGAGTGGATCGCCAACGGCACGCCCGTCAGCCCCAGGTGGCGATCGGTCGACCAACACGCACCTACGGCCCCGTCACGCATGAGGTGGAGGCCGACGGCGTCGACCAGCGTCAGGTCCTGGTCGGAGAAGC
>PWQI01000404.1 GCA_003556805.1 Trueperaceae bacterium
AGGTCCGAGAGCATCGGCCGCTTGTTCGGCCGCGCCTCGACCGCGCGCGACAGCTGCGACAGCACCAGCACCGGCACGTCGAGCTCTCGCGCGAGCGCCTTCAGGCCGCGGCTGATGGTGCTGATCTCCTGCTGGCGGTTCTCGCTCATGCTGCGCTGGCTGCCCGACATCAGCTGCAGGTAGTCGATCACGATCAGGCCCAGGTCGTGCTCGGCCATCAGCCGACGCGCGCGCGAGCGCAGCTCCATCACGGTCAGGTCGGCGTTGTCGTCGATGAAGACGGCGGCCTCGGACATCTTCCCGGCCGTGTCGGCCAGGCGCTGGAAGTCGCGCTCGGAGAGCTGCCCTGAGCGCACGCGGCTCATGTCGACGCGCGCTTCGGAGCACAGCATGCGGGTGACGAGCTGCACGCCCGACATCTCGAGCGAGAAGATGCCGACGGCCTTCTTCTCGCGCAGCGCGGCGTTGAGCGCGATGGTGAGCGCGAAGGCGGTCTTGCCCATCGAGGGGCGCGCGGCGAGCACGTTGAGCGACGAGCGCTGCAGGCCGGCGGTCAGCCCGTCGAGCTCCTTGAAGCCCATGCGCAGGCCCGACACCGGGTCGGGGTTGGCGAACAGCTCGTTGATGTGCTGGAACGTCTCGGTCACCAGCTGCGGCATGCCCTCGAAGAACGAGCGGCGCTTGCTGGTGGCGAGCTCGAAGATCGCCGACTCGGCCTCGTCGAGCACCTGCTCGAGCGGGGCGGCCTGCTCGTAGGCGCGCTGCATGATCTGGCCGCTGGCACCGATCAGGTCGCGCAGCACCGACTTCTCGGTCACGATCTTGGCGTACGACTCGGCGTACGCGGCTGTGGGCACGGCGTCGGCGAGGCCGATCAGGTACGGCACCGAGCCGACGCCCTCGAGCTCGCCGGTCTGGCGCAGCTCCTCGGTGAGCGTGACCAGGTCCATGGGCTCGCCGCGCCGGTAGAGCCGGTCCATGGCTCGGAAGATCTTGCGGTGACCTTCCTTGTAGAAGTGGTCCGCGAGGATCGTGCCCTCGAGCGACGAGAACACGTCGTTGTCGAGCAGGACGCTGCCGAGGACGCTCTTCTCGGCGTCTAGGTTGGCTGGCGGGGTACGGCTCTCCACGAGGGTCAGGCTACACCGCGGCGCCCGTCGATGGCGGCGACCGGCGGCGGCAGCCGGGGGTGCGCGTCCCGCCGAGCGACGCCGTCCGCGGCGCCAGGTCGTACGATGTTGCGCATGGATCCAGTGGTCGCTTCCGTCATCGCGCTCGGCGTCGCGTACGTCTTGGGCGGCGCGCCGCTCGGCGGCCTGTTGGTCCGCCGCGCCACCGGCCTGCACCCGCGCCAGCTGAACCCGCACCTGCTCGGCGTGGAGAACGTGTTGCGGGTGGCGGGCCCGCAGGTCGCGGTCGCGAGCTTCGTGCTCGACCTGCTCAAGGGCCTGCTCGTGGTGGCGCTGTTCCAGGGCAACCCCTGGGCCGCGCTCGGCGTGTACGCCGGCCACCTGCACCCCTTGCCCTGGCTGCGCTGGTTCGACGCCCCGCGCGGGCGCGGCAACGGCGTGCTGCTCGGCCTGCTGGCGGGCCTCGCCGTGACGGGCACGGCCGCCTGGTGGCTGCTGGCGCTGCCGATCTGGGTGTACGCGGGTCTGCTCACGCTGACGCGCTTCGTGTCGCTGGCGACCGCCGCGGGTCTGGTGGCGCTGCCGCTCGCGTTGCTGCTCGTGGGTGCGCCGGCCGGCACGGTCATCGCCACGGCGTTCCTGGCCGTGGTCGGCATGTGGCGTCAGAAGGCCGCGCTCGGCCGCGTGCTCGACGGCACCGAGGTGCGCCTCGGCCAGCCGCCGGCGGTCCTCGGACTGCGCCCCGACGTGGTGCTTGCCGCGTTCATGGTCCACCCGATCACGCTCGACGACCTGTGGCAGCCCCTCTCGCAGCGCCTGACCGGGCGCCTGGTGGCGAAGGGCTGGCTGCCCGAGCGCTGGTTGCGCCGCGCGCTGCTGCTCATGCGCCCGATGGTCCAGGCCGAGATCTCCGGCATCCGTCTGAGCGACGGCCGCGAGCTGAGGGTGCTGCTCATCACCGGCGCCATGCTCCCTGACCAGATCCGGGCGTTCCCCGACGTCGCGGAACGCATGGCGATCCAAGGCGCGCGCATGGCGCGCGAGTTCGGCGCCGAGGCGTTCGGGCTCGGCGCGTTCTGGTCCACCGTGGGCGACAAGGGGCAGCGCGTGCAAGACGCCGTGCCCGAGATCGCGGTCACCAACGGCGGCGCGTACACCGCGGCAACGGTCAAGGCGGCCGTGCCGGGGCTGCTCGAGCGCTTCGCCGCCTCCGGCGGCACCCTGTCGCAGGCGTGCGCCGCGGTGGTGGGCGCCAACGGCGTGGTCGCGTTCGGCGTGGCGCGCTCGATCGCCGGCGACATCGGCAAACTGATCCTGGTGGGTCGCGACCCCGAGCGCCTGACGCGCAGCGCCGCCACCTTGCAGCGCAAGCACCCGGAGCTCGAGATCGTCGTCTCGACCGACGTCGCGGACTGCGCCGAGGCCGACCTGGTGTTCACCGCCACCTCCGACCCGAACCCGGTGCTCTTCGCCGAACACGTCAAGCCGGGTGCCTGGGTGTTCGACATCGGCCGCCCGGCCGACGTCGACGACTCGGTGCGCGAAGTCCCCGGCGTCCAGGTGGTCCCGGGCGGCGTCGTGCGCCCGCCCGGCAGCATGAGCACCGTGATCGACCTCCACTTCGGCACCGCCAAGGTGCCGGCCTGCATGGCCGAGACGATGATCATGACCGCCAACCGCGCCTTCGATCGGCGCTCGCTGGGCGCCGTGACGCGCTCCGCCGACATCGCGTACTACCTGGAGGCGGGCGCCGAGCTCGGCTTCGAGATCGTGACCGAGGACGACGGCGAACGCGCCGCCGTCCCGGCCTAAGCCCGTGGCGCGCGCCTACCGGCTGCCCGGTCGGGTGGCCGAGGCCGAGGGCGCGCTCGGCGCGGCGCTGTGGGACGCCGGCTGCGACGCTCTGCTCGAGGATGGCGACGATCTCGTGGCGGTGTTCGCCGTGCCTGCGCTCGGCTCTGCCCACGCCGGCGTACCCGATCACACGCTGGCCGCGTCGTCCGCCGTGCCGCCCGGCGGCGAGTGGGAGGCCGTCGACGAGCGTGACCACGTGGCCGCCTACTTCGAGGGGCTGGACGCGGTCGCGGTCGGGCGCGTGGTCGTGGCGCCCACCCACCGGCAAGCGCTTCTCACGGCGGGGCAGACGGTGCTGTGGCTCGACCCCGGCATGGCCTTCGGGACCGGCCACCACGAGACCACGCGCCTGGCCCTGGCCGCTCTGGCCGACCCGCACCTCGACCTGCGCGGGAAGCGCGTGCTCGACGTCGGCTCGGGCTCGGGCCTGCTGGCCATCGTCGCCGATCGGCTCGGCGCCGCCGAGGCGCTCGGGGTCGACGTCGACCCCATCACGCTGCCGATCGCCCGCGCCAACGCCGACCTCAACCGCTCGCGCGCGCGCTTCGAGGTGAGCGACTTCGCCGCCACGGCGCCGCCGCCGGGCAGCGTGGACGTGCTGGTCGCGAACCTGTTCGCCGAACTGCACGTGGCGTTCATGGACGCCTACGCCCGCGCGCTCGCGCCAGGCGGGCTCGCCTTCCTGACCGGCATCCTGGCCGGCAAGGAGGGCTCGGTCGAGGCCGCGCTGCCCGCCGCGCTGCGCCTGGTGCGCCGTGAGCGCGAGGGCGAGTGGTGGCTGCTCTCGCTCGAGCGCACGGGGGACGACGCGTCGTGATCGCGCAGCGCGCACGGAAGGGAGGTGCGCTGGCCACCCTTGCGGCGATCGCGCTGCTCGTCGCCGCCGGCAGCGCCTGCGTGCCGCTCTTCATCCCACCGCTGCCGAGCGACCGCCTCGAACCCGAACCCGCCTTCCGCCTGCACGGCGACGCCCGCCTCGAACGCGCCTCGGAGGACGGTCCGGGCCTCGTCCTGGTGATGCGCGCCGCCGAGGTGCCCTCCGGCGGCTGGCTGGCGGTGCAGTGGTTCGGACCGAGCGGCCCGGCGCGCGCCTCCGAGAGCGTCTGGTTCGACCCCGAAATGCTGGACGCTGAGGTGCGCCTGGAGACGCCGCCGTCACTCGAGGTCACCCCCGGCGAGTGGCGCGCGGTGTTGTCGTGGGGCGGCCGCTTGGTGAGGCAGCTGCGCATCGAGGTCGAGTAACGACCAAGCGTGGGGGTGGTGACGCCGAGCTCACTGTGACCGCACTCACGATGGCTGCCAGCTGTGGCCGCGGCCACGTGATCTGACCCATACGAACCCAAACCCGCCTTCCACCTGAACGTGGAGCCCCGCCTCTAACGCGTGGCTGGGGACGATAACCGGCTCATCGCCGTCATGCGTGCAGTCGAGGTACCGGCGTAGGGCTGGCTGGTGGTCCGATGGTTGGGGCCGAGCGGCCGGCGCGCTCCGTCGACAGCCTCTGCATGACGAGGAACTGTTCGACGCTGAGGTGTGCCTTGAGACGCCGCCGAACCTCGAACGCCTGGCGTGGCGCTCGTTGGTGTCCTGGGACGGCTGGTTGGGGTGACTGCGGATCGAGCTCGACCGACTGAGCGCGATCGGAGGGAACCAATTATGGTACAGTCACACGGTGCAGGCGGCGGACGTCCCCCTCCTACACTCGCGGTTCGGTTCTACCGATCTTTGAACGGAACCGAGCCAGTGAAGCGC
>PWQI01000317.1 GCA_003556805.1 Trueperaceae bacterium
GTGCTCGACGCCGACCGCAAGCGGCTCGAGAACGCCCCCGGCTTCGACAAGGACGCGTGGCCGACGACGGCCGACGAGAGCTGGATGACCGACCTCCACACGCACTACGGGTCGACGTACCAGCCGCGCAACGCCCAACGGCGCGACGGCACCGACGCTCCGTTCGCACCGCTACGGAAGCAGTGACGTCATGCTCATGACCATTGCCATCATCCTGCTCGTCCTCTGGGTCCTCGGGCTCGTCACTGGCACCACACTGGGCGGCTTCATCTACGTCCTGCTCGCGATCGCCGCGGTGTTGTTCGTGATGCGTCTCATGGGTGGGCGCACGTCCACGGCCCGCTACTAGCCAAGGACGTAGCCACACGCCACGACGAGCGCGCCGGCACCTTCGGGTCCCGGCGCGCTGGTTGCGATGGCGCGGAAGCGACCCGTTGCTACTCGTTGTCCAGTGGTTGCAGGACACCGCCTTCGCTGAACTGGATGTGGCGGACGATCGGCACCAACCGCACGACGACCTCGTCGGCGCCACCTGGCTCGAGGGCGAGGCGTACCTCCGACGGATCGAGCCTGTAGTCGGTCTCGGCCCGTGCCAGCAGCACCAGCAGGGTCCAGTCCCCAGTCGGCACGCGCTGGAACCGGAACGCGCCGCTCGAGTCGGTGAACGTGTGGAGCGCGGTCACGCCGTTGCGCAGCTCGATGCGGACGCCGCGCACCAGCCTGTCGGCAGATCCGTTGGGCGCGATGACGGTCCCACGGTCGGCAGGCTCGTGTGCTTCCGCGACGAGCCTGCCTACGACCGTCGCGGCTTCCTCGATCATGAAGTGCTGCTCGGTCGTCGCGTCGTCGCGGATGAGGACCACGGCCGGAAGGCCGGGCGACAGGTACTCACCCGCTCCGAGCCCCGCGGCGGTGACCACCTGGACCAGATGCTCACCAATGGGGAGTGCCGGGAACACGAAAGCGCCATCTGGCGTGGTCGTCACGGCCTGGCCCGCAACCGTGACGATGGCTCCTGACAGGCCGCGGCCAGCGGGCCGGGTGATGCTCCCCTCGAGGCGCCCGATGTCAGATCGCCGTCCCACCGGGATCTGGACGGGCACCGTGAAACCGAGCTCGAACGTGAGCGAGAGCGGACCGTCGGGCCGCGCTCGACCGCTGAGCGTCGTCGTCAGGACCCGCTGGTCGGCGAGGAGGTAGCGAACGTCGAGCCCCACGTCCCAGAGCTTGTCGGGGTCGAACAGGTGGAGTGTGGTCTCGACGCTCAACCGTAGGTCGGGTGTCGGCTCACCCGCCCACTTCACCCCGAACGCAAGGGCCGTGGCGAGGCCCGATCCGAGATCATGCACCGACGTGACGGAGGCGGTGAGCAGGCCGGTGGCTGGGGTTCGGATCGCCACCAGCGTCTGGAGTTCCAGCGCCTCACTCAGGAGCGTGTCCAGGAAGAGGCGACGGATCCACACGGCGGAGTGCCCAACGGTGAAGTCGTCGGTGACGCGGGTGCGGACGAGGGTTCGGAGCTCATGCTGCGTGTCGTGGCTGGCCAGGCTCGTGTGGGTCAGACCATACGAGACGCTGACGCGGGCGGGGCCGAGGCCGGCGTATGCCCCTACCGTGTAGCGCTGCTCCTGGCGCTGCGCAGCGGCGGGAGGCAGCAGTCGGTGGGCGAGGTCGTCGTCCCACGCCCACGTGTGGTCGTACCCGACGGAGAGGCTGAGTGGGATCCGCGTCGGCACTGCGAGGGCGTCGTCGAGACGGAGGGTGGCGGCGAGACGGAGCGAGGCGTGGTGCCGGTCGCGAGCGTCGAACCCTGCTGCGGCGGTGTCGTACGTGAGGCGGGCGAAGCTCGGTCCGGCGTTCACCTGAGCGGCGACCCGAAGCGCCTGCGCGGGGCTGGCGCCGCC
Source organism: Trueperaceae bacterium (assembly GCA_003556805.1). GTDB lineage: Bacteria > Deinococcota > Deinococci > Deinococcales > Trueperaceae > CSSed10-48. The sequence goes on from PWQI01000317.1 coordinate 1,905, forward strand.
ACCCACCCGGACGCCGTAGGTGCCCTCGAGCCTGGCGAGGTGGAGCACTGCGGCGTCGCCGGGCTCCGGTGCGTAGCGAATCCCGACCGTGCCGAGGAGCTCCGAGCTCACGCCGCTCAACGAGGCGTCGAGACGCACGCCATGTGGGAGTGCGGCGGATGCAGCAACGCCGAGATGGACGGCGCCGTCGACCAGGTACGCGGCGAGTTCGGCGCGGAGCCGCGAGGCGGTCCCGAGCGGCCACGCGGCGGTCGAGCTCACCCCGAAGGCCCTGACGCTCGAGCTGAGGGGGGAGGGTGCGACGTCCTGGTGCCCGAGTCGCACGCCCCAGGTCGGGCGCTGGTACTCGAGCGTGACGCGCTCGAGGGGGTTCGCCGGTGTCATGCGCAGGCGGACACCGAGGCGACCCGGATCGCGATCGTTGACGGTGCCGCTGCCGCTCACCTCGAGCGCGAGTCGCGGGCGGGCAGCGGTCGCCGCGAGCGTGCCACTGGCGTAGCTGGCTCGAAGCGTCAGGGGGAAGGTGTGCAGCGCCGAAGCGACCGGCAGGTTCGTCGGAACCAGCAAGACGGTGGCCAGGGCCGTCGCGCTCACGTCGGGCGAGGACCGGCTCGTGGCGGTGACGGTGAGGGCGTGCGTCTGCTGCTGCGTCAGGCGCTCGGGGGCAGCGACGAACGCGACGACCGCCGTGGCGTCGCCGGGCGCCAGGGTCACCTGGCTCGGCGTCAGGGTCACGGGCAGCCTCATGCTGCTGCTCGCCGTGAGGTCCCAGTCGTGCGGGGTGTTGCCGTCGTTGCGCAGCACGAGGTGGACGCTGTGCGATTCGGCCGATGGGATCAAAGCTGGCGACTCCACCACGGCCAGCGCAACCTGGTCGATGGCGGGCACGCGGATGGCGAAGAGCGCCTCGCCGGGCGGAGCCGCAGGAGAGGTGCGGTACGCCATGGGGAAGGTGTACGTCGTCGCCCCTGCGTCGGGCGCGACCAGCACCGTGAGCAGCGTGATGCGGGCCTCGCCCGGTGCGAGCGTGACGTCCTCCGGAGGGACCAGGACGACCCAGCCACCGGGAACCGCCAGGTTCGAGACCACCGTCTGCCAGCGCGGGCCGGTGTTGGTGAAGCGAACCTGCAGGCTGACCGCCTGGCGCGGCTGTGCGTCGACGACCGGCGTGAGGACCTCCGCCACCACGTCGAGCGCCAGCGCGTGCGCCGTGCTCAGCGCAGCGATCACGCTCACGAGGAACACCAGTGCGTGCGCACGACGATGGCGCATCTCGTTCCTCTCGGCGCGTGGCGGGATGGTGATGACCTAGCGGCTGGTGTCGAGGCTGTAGCGCACCCCGAAGACGTCGCTGCCGCCGGCGTCCGCGACCACCACCGCCTGGTACGCCTGCTGGCCGAGCGTGCCGAGGTCGAGGCGCGCGCTCATGGAGACGCCTGGGTAGATGCGCTGGTCGTTGGCGTCTACCCGTGTCACCAGCGCGCCCCCTTGGTCGTAGAGCTCGAGCCACAGCTTGGTGCTCACCACATGGGTGCCGGGGTTGTGGAGCACGACGTGCAGGTGGTGCTCACCGGTGGCGGGATCGTGCCGGAAGGTGGGTGCCTCGAACTGCAACGTTCGCGCTGCCGGGGTGCCGACGTGCGTGAGGACGGTGACCCCGTACTGCACGATCACCTCGACGCTCGTCGTGACGCGCTCGGCCTGGGCCTCGGTGGTGACGCGGCTGGCCGCCTCGGGTTGGATCTGCAGGACGCTCCAGTAGCTGCCGTGGAGGCGGGCATCGGCGGGTACCTCGATGGTGAACGGCACCTGCGCCTGCCCTCCGGCGGGCACCTCGACACGAGCGGCGACGTGGATCCACGCCGAGTTCGAACTCGCCGACGAGCCGGCGTCCTCGTAGACGACGGCGCCGACCGCGCTGAAGGCGATGTCGACCTGCGTGATCGTGACGCTCGCCGCGACGGCGCCGCGATTCACGATCGTCAGGATCCCGGAGCGGGTGTCGCCGGCATGCACGGTGAACTCCTGCCGAAGCGAGCTCGTGACGCTGACGTCGGCCATGTCCAGCGGTGAAGCCGCGTTCGTGATCGCGAGAGAGGCAAGCAGCAAGATAGCGATCGCACGAAGGCGGGCGGCGGGTGAGCAGGGGCGGAACGGTGAGACGATCGTCATGGCGGGTGTCTCCAGGTGGCGCTGGGCGAGGGAGTGGGCTGTTGCCCACTCCCTCGCAGCGTGGTGCTCAGTGTCAGTAGGTGAAGAAGGCGTACGTCAGCGTCGTGGAGTACGTGCCGGCAACGACGGTCTGGGTGATGCTGGCGTCGAGCGTGACAGTGGCGGTGCCGCTGGCACTCTTGATGCCAGTCACGACATCGACGGCCCCCGGCGTACTGTTGTCGGCGTTGATCAACGGGGCCGCCGTGCCCACCTGAGTACCGGCGGTGGCGGTTGCGGAGACGAAGCGCAGTACCGGGAAGGTGTTTGACACGTTGTCAGCAACGGTAGGGGCGAACGTCCAGCCAGCGCCGACGGCGACGACCGTGATCTTGTAGTCGCTGCCGTCGTTCGTGTCGAACGCGAGTTGCGTCGAGGAGTCCGAGACTGGCTCGCTGCCGATCAAGGGCGTCAGGGTCACCGGGTTGCTCGTAGTGATCGAGAAGTTGATGGCCGTCGCGACGACGGTATCGATCTCCTGCTGCTCGGTCTTGTCCTCAGCGATGGCGAACGGCGCGAGCGCGATGCTCAACGCCACGAGGGTTCTGACGATGCGGCCAGTGGTCGAGCGGGACGAGGTCGAGATGTGCGTCATGGAGTGCTCCTTGGTGCGGCAGCA
>PWQI01000371.1 GCA_003556805.1 Trueperaceae bacterium
GAGTACACTGCCTCCATGCGCGAATTCTCTTGCATGTCGACACCGAGTCGGGCCGCGCCGCGTAGCGGAGCCCAGCGATGAGCCGTATCCTTCCGATCCTCGTCCTCACCGTGATGCTGGTGGTCGGCGGTGTCTGGCTGAGCCGCGAGCGTGCCACCGCCGACGAGGCGCCTCCCGCCGCAGGCGACGCCATGGCCGAGCCCGCCGATGCGGCACCTGCGCCGCCCCCCGAGCCGGCCGACGACGAGGCAACTGTCGAGGCCGACGACGAGGCAACTGCCGAGGCCGACGACGCAGCGAGCGCCCCACCGGTCCCGGCGGGGTACGAGGCCCTCGCCCCCCGCAGTGATGAGCGGCGCACGACCTTCGAGGCCGCCGAGAGTGTCCTCGAGACCGATCTCGACTACGCGGCCGTGATCGAGACGAACCGCGGCGTGATCGTCGTCGACCTGTATCAGGACGAGACGCCGGTCACGGTCAACAACTTCGTGTTCCTCACCCTGCAGCGCTACTACGACGGGATCGTCTTCCACCGCGTGCTCGAGGACTTCATGGCGCAGACCGGCGACCCGACGGGCACGGGCAGCGGGGGCCCCGGCTACCGCTTCGACGACGAGATCGTCGACGGCCTCAGCCACGACGACAAGGGCGTGCTGTCGATGGCCAACGCGGGGCCGGGCACGAACGGCTCGCAGTTCTTCATCACCTTCACGGCCACACCTTGGCTCGACGGCAACCACACCGTGTTCGGGCGCGTCATCGAGGGCGACGAGGTCCTCGACGTACTGCAGCGCATCGACCCCTCGTCGCAGAGCCCGGTGGCCGCTGCGCTCCTCGACGCCAGCGCCGAGTCGGTGCGCGAACAGGGCGTGCCGCTCGAGGGCGACGGGACGGTGATCGAGGCACTCGAGGCGACCCTCGGAGCTGTCCCCGTCACGGGCCAAGCCTTCGAGGTGGCGGGGTACCGTGGCGTGATCGGCACGCTCCAAGGCGCGGCGGCCGTCGGGTTCTTCCCCTTCCCCGACGTCATGGAGCGCGTCACGATCGTCACCCGCCCGCGCTGACGCGCGCGTACGGCATCCACCACCCCTGCGACGGCGCGCTGCGCCCCGTCGCACCCGAAAGGACGTCCATGCCCACATCCCTCACCGGTTACGACGCCGTTGCCCCCTTGGGCAGCGAGCGAACCACGCGCTTCAGCGCCCCCGAGCAGGTGCTCGAGGACGGTCGCGACTACCGTGCGTTGATCGCCACCAACAAGGGCGACATCGTCGTCGAGCTCCACGAAGCCGACGCACCCGCGACTGTGAACAACTTCGCCTTCCTCGCCTTGCACCGCTACTACGACGGCGTGGTCTTCCACCGGGTGCTCGAGGACTTCATGGCGCAGACGGGCGACCCGACGGGTACCGGGCGCGGCGGCCCGGGCTACCGCTTCGACGACGAGTTCGCCGAGGGCCTCAGCCACGACGACAAGGGCGTGCTGTCGATGGCCAACGCGGGGCCGGGCACGAACGGCTCGCAGTTCTTCATCACCTTCACCGCCACGCCCTGGCTCGACGGCAAGCACGCCGTCTTCGGGCGGGTGATCGAGGGGCTCGAGGTCCTGGACTCGTTGACGCGGGTGGACCCGATGCGCCCCGGTGGCCCGGCGCCCGACCGGATGGAGCGTGTGACGATCTACGCCAAGTGACGCTCAGGTGAGGCCTTCGACCTGTCCGGCGCGCTCACGTGCGTGCCGGGCCAGGTGGTCGGAGAACGCAGCGAGCGGCACGCCGTTTCGCTGCGGCTCCTTGCGGCTCCGGAACGACACCGTGCCGGCGTCGGCCTCCGTGTCTCCCACGATCACGATGTAGGGCACCTTCTTCAGCTCGGCCGAACGGACCTTGGCGTTCATGCGGTCGTTCCCGCCATCGACCTCCGCGCGCAACCCGTCGCGCGTCAGGCGCTCCGCGACCTCGGTTGCGTAGGGCAGGTGACGATCCGCGATCGGCACCACCCGCACCTGCTCCGGCGCTAGCCACAGTGGGAAGTCGCCCGCGTAGTGCTCGATCAGGAAGCCGACCATGCGCTCGTGCGTCGAGAGCGGCGCGCGGTGCAGGCACAGCGGCGTCTTGCGCTGGCCGTCCTCGTCGACGTACGTGAGGTCGAACCGACCCGGTTGCGAGAAGTCGACCTGGTTCGTCGCGAGCGTGAACTCGCGGCCGATCGCGCTGGTGATCTGTACGTCGATCTTGGGCCCGTAGAAGGCGGCCTCGTCCTCGGCCTCGACGAAGTTGATGCCGCCGCGCTCCAAGGCGCTGCGGACCATCGCCTCGGTGCGGATCCACAGCTCGGGCTCGTCGACGTACTTCTTGCCGAGGCCGCTGGCCGCGTGCTTGGAGAGGCGCATCACGTACGAGTCGATCGCGAACAGATCGAAGTAGTGCAGGTAGAGCTCGATCACGCCCATGAACTCCGCCTCGAACTGCGCCTCGGTGCAGTAGATGTGGGCGTCGTTCATCTGCATGCTCCGCACCCGCATCAGCCCCATGAGCGCGCCGTGGTCCTCGTAGCGGTAGCAGGTGCCGTACTCGGCCAGGCGCAGTGGGAGGTCGCGGTACGAGCGCGGGCGCGCGGCGTAGATCTTGTGGTGGAAGGGGCAGTTCATCGGCTTCACGAAGTACTTCTGGTCGTCGATGACCATCGCCGGGAACATGCTCTCCTCGTAGTACGGCAGGTGACCGCTCTTGATGAAGAGCTGCTCCTTGCTCAGGTGGGGGCTGCGGACGTGTTGGTACCCGGCCGCGCTCTCGACCTCGTGCGCGAGGCGCTCGAGCTCCTCGACGATGATCGTGCCGCGCGGCAACCACAGCGGCAGGCCCGGGCCGATGTCGTCGTCGAGCGTGAAGATGTCGAGCTCGGCACCGAGCTTGCGGTGGTCGCGCTTCTTCGCCTCTTCGAGCTGCCACAGATGCTTCTCGAGCGCCGCCGCGTCGGCGAACGCCACGCCGTACACGCGCTGGAGCATCGGGCGCCGCTCGTCGCCGCGCCAGTACGCTCCGGCCAGCGACGTGAGCTTGAAGTGCGTGGGCAGCGCGCCGGTGCGGGGGACGTGCGGTCCGCGGCAGAGGTCGCTGAACCCCGTCTCCCCTCCTTGGCGGTAGAAGGTGATCGGGACGTCCTCGGGCAGGTCTTCGATCAGCTCGACCTTGTACGGATCCTCGAGTGCGCGGTAGCGCGCCAGGGCCGCGTCGCGCTCGACCACGGTCCGTTCCAAGGGGAGGTCGGCCGCGACGATGGCGCGCATGCGCTCCTCGATCGCCTCGAGGTCGTCGGGCGTCAGGCTGCGCGGCAGGTCGAAGTCGTAGTAGAAGCCGTGCTCGATCACGGGTCCGATGCCGAGCCGCACCGACGTCGGGGCATGCCCCTCCGCCTCGAGGTGCTCACGGACGGCCTGTGCCAGGACGTGCGCCAGCGTATGGCGCTGCAGCTCGATCACGTCGGCGCTGTCGCGCCCCGTCAGGATCTGGACGGTCGCGCCGGCGGGCACCTCGGTGAGCAGGTCGCTCAAGCGACCGTCGACCCGCAGACCCAGCGCGGCGCGCGCCAGTCCGGGTCCGATCGCCGCTGCAACGTCCGCGCCGGTGGCGCGATCCGGGAGGTCGAGCTGCTTTCCGTCTGGGAGCACCACGTGCATTGGTCACCTCACGAGCCGGATCGCTCCAGCGTTTGGCCCCGGCGCACGTCCTGGACGGTGCCCGCGAGCGAGGCGCATGCTATCACGGCGTGGCCGCGCTGCCCTGCCCGCCGTGCCATACTGGCGCTCATGCATCTCGTGGCCGTCGTGAGCTCCGACCCCGACTTGGCCCACGCGCTCCGCGGTTACCGCGACGATGCGCAACGCTTCCTCCTCCACCCGATCCCGGCCGGCGCAGCGAAGGTCTGGTTCCCGGCGCTCAGGGCGCTCGACTTCGCTGGCGCGCTCGTGCTCGACGAAGCCCAGCAGGCCGACGCCCTGGCCCTGGCCGACCGCGCCTCGCTCGAGGCGAGCGAGGTCGGTGCCGCCGACGCGCTGACCGTCACGCAGGCCGGCGTGGTCGCGGATTACCATTTTGGCCGCGCCCTCATCCAAGCGCTTCGGTCGCGACTCTGGGACCCCCGTGGCGCGAACGGCGTGATCCTCGGCAACGGCCGCGAGGCCCACGCCGTGGCACGGGCGCTCGCGAGCGATGGTGTTCGTCACCTCACGCTCCTGGCCACGTCGCGGCCGGACGCCGAGCGGATGGTGCCGCAGCTCGCGGCCTCGACGGACGTCGTCGCGACCGTGTCGGACGACCCGATCGCCGTGCGCCTGCTCGAGGGCGCCGACCTGATCGTTCGCGCCGATCGCGCCCTGCGTCTCCCGCCGGCGCTGGTAGGGCCGCACCTGACCGTCGTCGACCTGGTGCCGGGCGCGATGTCGAACCTGCGCCGTGAGGCGATCGCCGCCGGGGCGCTCACGCTCGACCGACGCGACGTCGAGGCGCACCGTCTGCACGTCGCACTCGCCCAGGTGCTCGGCGCAGGTGTCACCGTCGAGCCGCTGTTGCAGGCGCTGCTCCGCGACCGCTGAGCACCCGGCGGCGTTGTCTGGCCGGCGGCGGCCACGTGCACGTCTCACGCTTTTCAAGGGCTGGCGGGTGAGCATGCTCGGTATGCCTTCTCGTGCGCTCGTTTCCCTCCTGGCCGCCTGCACGATCTGGCTGGGGCCGACGCTCGCGCACGCCCAAGTGGAACCCTCGCAGCCGCTGCCGCTGGTGCGCATCCCGGGCGCCGTCGCGACCGCGACCGAGGGCGCGATCGTGTTGCGCGTCGGGGCCCGCGAGATCGTCTACGTCGACGGCTTCGGCTGGTTGGACGACATCGACGCGCCGCCACCTGACCTGATCGACGGCGAGGTCTACGGCGCACCCGAACTGCTGAGCGCGCTCGGCCTCGACGTCCCGGTCGTGGAGGCCGTGCGTTTCGCGGGCGAGGCCCAGGTCAGGATCGTGCTCGACGTCCCGGCGCTCGACGCGCGCGCGCTCGCTGGCGTAACGCGCGCGGGGAGCGTCGCCGCCGGCGACGTCCTGCGTCTGTCGCTCCCGAGCCTGCTGGTCCCGTCGGGGCTCGGCGAGAGCTACGCCGGCCTCGAGGTGATGTTCCGCTCGGGGCCCGATGGCACTGACCTCGAGGTGAGTGGCGGCCCCTTCGCGTACGAGGTCTTCGCGCTCGACACACCGACGCGCGTCGTCCTCGACCTGACGCTCGAACGACCACGCCTCGGTCCGGACACCGTCGAGGTCCTCGCCGAAGGCATCACATATCGACGCGTCCGCGCGGAAGGCTCGGCAGGCGCGACGTGGGTCCACGTGCTCGACATCGCCCCCGGGGTCGGCGAGTGGCGCGTCGTTGGCGCGCCTGGCGAGTCGCGCACGACCGACCGCTGGGCCTCCGGAGCGTTCGCGGCGATCAACGGCGGGTACTTCGACACCGGCACCCGCCAGGCGATCGGCATGCTCGTGGTGGACGGCACGATGTTGTCGCTACCGTCGCGCGGACGTGCGGTCATCGCCTTCGGCGACGGTCCACCGCTGATCGACCGGGTCCGTGCGACGTACAGCGTGTGGCTCGACGACGTCGCGGTCGCAGTGCGGGGCGCTCCCTTCGTCGACGAGATCAGCGTGGTCGCCGGCCCGGGTTGGGCTGGCAGCGGCCGCTACGGCGTGCTGGTGGTCGACACGGAGAGCGACCTCGTGGTCGACAACCGGGTCGGTCCCGTGCGCCTCGCCGCGTCGCAGCACGCGATCGTCTACCCCGCCGAGTTGCGGCCGCTCGCGCTGGCGGAGGGCGGCGCGCACCTGCGCTACGCGTGGCACATCGATCCCTCGCCCTTCGGCGCCGCGCGCTACGCCGTCGAGGCCGGTCCGCTGCTGCTCAAGGACGGCCGTGACGTCCTCCAACCGGAGCTCGAGCAGTTCGCAGTCGGGCAGAGGATCCTCGACGGACTCACGCAGCAGGCCGCGATCGGGGTGCGTGCCGACGGCAGCGTGGTGCTGGTCGCCGCCGAGGTCATGGTGGCGGCCGATCTGATACCGCTGCTGCTCGAGCTGGGTGCCCGCGACGCCCTGCGCCTCGACTCGGGTGGGAGCACCACGCTGTATGCCGATGGGCGCGTGTTCAACCGCGTCAGCGAGCGTGCGGTCGTGAACGCCATCGTGCTGCGCCTGCCGTGATCCGCGGCGCCGCGTCGGCGATGTGGCACGCACCGTGGGCAACGGTTCGAGGCCCTGCGCGTGGCTATGGTGAGTGCATGAGCCGACCCGCAACACCACGCCGGCGCCTGGCGCTGCTCCTCGCCGTGATCGCGGCGGTGGCGCTGATCGGCGTGGCGTCGGCGCAAGCCGGTGGCGCGAGCCGTAGCGCCAGCCTCGAGTTGGGGTTCGGCGGCGCCGTGGTCGCGGACGCCTGGAACCCGTTTCGGCTCGTGTTGCGCGACGTCGGACCGGTGACGTTCGAGCTCGCGATCGACCGCGGGACGCTGCGAGACGGCGAGCGCTGGTCGGTGTACCGAGCCGACCTGCCGGGTGGCAGCGGGCTCTCCGTGGTCGAGGACGAGGTGTTCGTCCCCGTGTGGCGCTCGCTGAGCTGGACGGTCCGCAGCGGTGGCTTGACCATCGCCAGCGGCAGCGTCGCCCGGACGCAGGCCGATCGGCGGCCGCTCGACATCATCGTCGGCGAGCCTGGTCCGGTCGTGCGGGGCAGCGTGATGGGCGGTCGCAGCGTCGACTTGGCGGCCGATCGCCTGCCGCTGCGTTCCGCTGCGTACGACGGCGTCGGGCGCGTGATCGTGGCCACGCCGAGTGCGCGTCCGCAAGCGCTGCTCGCCGCCGCGGTGGGGGGAGCGGAGGTCGTCCTCACCCCCTCGGCGCTGGCGAACGCCGAGCTGAGCGCGATCGTCCCGGCCGGGGGCGGCGAACGTCTCGTCGGCGTCGGCCGCATCGTCTCGCTCGATGTCTGGCGGCCCACGGCCGACACGGCCGTCCGCGTGGATCAGGCGGCGCTGCTGAGCGCCTTCGCGGCGGCGGAGCGCATCTCCTTACCTCGACCCGCGCCCGTGCTGCCGCTCCTGGTCGCCGCCTCGGGGTACGCGCTCGTGGTCCTGCTCGTGCTCCGCTTCGCCGGGGTCCCGGGTGTGACGGCGGCGCTCGTGTTGGCACTCGGTGCCAGCCTGGCCGTGTGGACGCCGCTGCGACCTGAACGACCGACCATCGACACCAGCCGCGACCTCGTCATCGGTGCGGAGGGCATCGGTCAGCGCTGGCGCTTGCACGAGCGTGTCACGCTGCCGGCGCAGACGCTGGTGCTCGACGTCGCTGGCTGGCCCCTCAGCAACGTCGAGGCGCGTCTCGGCCCGGCCAGTGTGGCCGTCGACCTGCCGCGCTGGCGTCACCTGACGGTGGTCGAGCGGCCCCGGACGGCAGCGCTGCCGTTGCTGCAGCAGGCCGACGGTTCCTGGCGCAACCAGGGAGCCGTGCCGCTCACGGTCGTGGTCATCCGTGGCGGCGACCATGTCGACGACGTGCCCGCCGACGCGCTCGTGCCGTCCCCGAGCCGCGACCCCAGGCCGCTGCCGAGCGTGGCGCTGGCGCTCCTCGATCTCGTGCCCGAGGGCGCTGCGGTTGCGAGCGACGGCTCGCACTGGTTCGTCGCGCTGCCGAGCGCCGTGCTGGCGGAGGCCGTACCGTGAGTGATCTCGTCGCCCGCCTCGACGCACGCTTCCGGGACGGCGACGCCGTCCAGGTCGCGACGCTCGTCATGGCCGCGCTGGTGGTCACGCTGGCGACCGTCTGGCCGACGCCTGGGCAGGGGGCCAACGAGTCGTGGTACCCGTTCGCGCAAGGGCGCTCGGTGTTCCTCGCCCTGTTGGCCTTGGGCTACGGGGCGAGCGCTGCGGCCGAGTCGCCGCGGCGCGCCGTGGTCACGGGCATCATGGTGTTCGTCATCGCGCTCGTCACGATCCCCTTCGAGGTCGCCGCGTCCGCGGCGACCTACCCGGCCACGCCGTTGTGGTGGAGCCTCGTCAGCATCCCGCTCGCCGCCACCGGGTACCTGGTCGCGGGTGTCGGTCTCGGTCGCCTGGCGCGTGCGCTCCGCATCGGGGGGATGCTCCCGATCCTCGTGCCGGCCACCCTGGCCGGTCTCTTGTTCGCCGACCTGCAACTCGGCTGGACGGTGTTCAACCCACTGACGTCGGCGCTGAACGTGTCGCCGTGGTTCGTCGTGTCCATGAGCACGTTGTCGCTCGTGGGCCTCGTCACCGCAGCGATCGCGTGGCGCGGCTCGGTGCCGCTGGAGGTGCGCACATGAGCGACGTATCGTGGCGACCCGATCTGCATGAACGTCTCGCGCGTCGGGACGACCGGCGCATCCGCACGCTGCGCTCGGCGGCGGCCGCCGCCGCCGTCGCACTGGTCGGCTGGATCGTCGACCTGGCGTCCCTGTGGCACGTCGTTGCGGTCGTCGGCGTGGCGATCGGTGCCGCGGCCTGGCCCTCGAGGCGCGGCCTGACCGACGCCTTCCGGACCATCGCGGATCAGGCCGGTCTCGCCTACCAGACCCACGTCGAGCACGTCGGACGCGACGACCCCCACGGTTTGTTGAGCGCCGCGGAGACGCAGGCGCGCCTGTCCATCAGGGGCGTGGTACCACCGCCGCAAGGCGCGTGGTGGCTCCCGCTCGCCGCCATCGCGACGGCGCTGGTCGTCCTGACCGCGCTCGTCGGCGGCCCGGGCACGTGGTTCCGGGGTGACCCCGGCACCGGCGTCGGGGGGCCCAGCGGACCCTCGAGCCCACCCCCCATCGTGCGAGAGGAGGGCGCCGCGGCGCCCGACGATGAGGCAACCGATGCGCTCGAGGCCCCGGAGCCGACGGCGCCTGGAGCGCCATCCACGACGCCGGATCGCGGGACCGGGCCCAGTGCCGACGACGCCAGTGACGGTGACGCGGGAGGCGCGTTGGAGCGCGAGGAACTCGACCGGTTCCTGGAGGGCTTGCGCGAGCGACCGAGCGCCCCGGACGTGGCCGATGCCCGCAGCGACGCGGAGCGCGACGGCGTGCGCGACGATGCCGACGCCGACCTCGGGGCTGCCGAGCTGCGCGGTGACATCGACGACACGATGGACGACTCGCAGCGCACGCCGGACCAGCGCAGCGACGACGCCGGCGATGCCGACCGCTCGGTCGAGGTACCGGCCGGTGGCGGGACGGGTGACGACGAAGGCGCCGAGGCCGGCGAGAGCGATGATCTCGACGGTGCCGAGGCCGGTACCAGCGAGGCCCTGGGCCCCGACGAGGGTGAAGACGGCAGCGCGGCCGACGCCGATGAGCCTGGCGAGACGCCGACGGGTGCCGGCGAGGGCGCACCCGACGACGCTCCCGAGGCCGGAGCCGGATCGGATGATCCGTCGCTCGATGCCGGCACCGGCGACGACGGTGGGATCGGCCCCGGCGCCCCGTCAGGGGTCGAGGGGGAGGTCCCCGATCCCGCCGGCGAACTCGAGGCGCTGCCCGGCATCCTCGGCCCTGGGCCGGAGACGGTCGGTGGCCGCGTGCGTCTACCCGGACGCGATAGCGACGTCGCGCCGACCGCAGCGAGCGCCGAGGGCTTCGAACGTGCCGTCGAACAGGCCGTCACCGACGGATCCGTCCCCGTGCCGTACCAGGAGATCATCCGCAACTACTTCCGCTGAGCGCTGTCGAGCGCGTGCCCCGACCACTCCGCACTCGTCCGCGCCTCAGGGAGCGTCGATCTCGACCCGCGTCGCCACGACCGCGTCGCCGCGGGTGAGGTCGGCGAGCACCGTCTCCCATCGCTCCGCGTCGGCCTGGAGCAACTCGACGGTCAGGAGCGCACCCGTGGCGTCGTATCGGGCCTCGCACCGCTGTACCGCCGGGTCGTCGCCCGCACGGCGCATGACGACGTCGACGGAGGCATACGGCAAGCGCACGAGCCAGCGCTCGCTCGCCTCGACGACGCGCTCGGCTGCGGCGTCGAGGGCGCGAGCGGCGGTGCCCGCATACGCCCGCGCCAGCCCGCCCACGCCGAGCTTGGTCCCACCGAACACCCGCGACACGACGATGGCGACGCGATCGAGATCGCGCTTCAGCACCACCTCGAGCACGGGACGGCCCGCGCTGCCCGCGGGCTCGCCGTCGTCCGACCAGCGCAGCTCGTCGCCCCGCCGCAGCGCCCACACGTGGTGCGAGGCGGAGGGCATGGCTGCGCGGCGTGTCGCCAGCAGCGCCTCGACGCCGGCGTCCGCGGCCAGCGGCGCCGCCACCGCGACGAACGTCGAGTTCTTGATCACGGCCTCGTGCAGAGCGCGCCTGGCGAGCGTGCGGTATCCCACGTGGGGAGCCTACCAACGGCACGACCCCCGAACGCCGTCGTGATACACTCCCGACCATGCGCAGCCTCCGTCCTGGACGCCGATGTCGCGCGCGACGCCGCCGCTGAACGCCGCTGGCCTCACCGCCGCGGCCACCGTGCACGTCGACCCACGATTCCAACGCGCAACGCGCTGAACGCGCCGCCAGAGCGGCGGCGCACGACCGGAGCCCGCATGCCGATGCACCTGTACGATTCACTGAAGCGCCGCCTCGTACCGTTCGAGCCGCTCGTCCCCGGACACGTCGGCATCTACGTCTGCGGACCCACCGTGTACTCCGAGCCGCACGTCGTTCACGCTCGAGGTCCGGTGGTGTTCGACGTGTTGCGGCGCTGGCTCGAGCGCCAGGGCAACACGGTCCGCTTCGTCACCAACGTCACCGACGTCGGGCACTTGACCGACGACGGGGACGAGGGCGAGGACAAGCTCGCCAAGCGAGCCAAGCTCGAGCGGCTCGAGCCGATGGAGGTGGCCGAGAAGTACTTCTGGACCTACTTCGACACGATGCGACGCCTCGGCGTGCGGCGGCCGAGCATCGTGCCGCGCGCCACGGGCCACATCACCGAGCAGATCGCGCTCATCGAGGAACTCATCGCCAACGGACTGGCGTACGAGGCCGGCGGCAGCGTGTACTTCGACGTCTCCGCCTGGAGCGCCTACGGCGAGCTGTCGGGGCGCGACCCGAGCGAGTTGGTCGAGGGCACGCGTGTGGAGGTTCGCAGCGAGAAGCGCGACCCTCGGGACTTCGCGCTGTGGAAGCGCGCCGAGCGCGAGCACATCATGCGCTGGCCGAGCCCGTGGGGCGAGGGCTTCCCGGGGTGGCACGTCGAGTGCTCCGTCATGAGCACGAAGTACCTCGGTGACGAGTTCGACATCCACGGGGGCGGTCTCGATCTGGTCTTCCCACATCACGAGTGCGAACTCGCCCAGGCGCGGGGTGCCGGCAAGCCCTTCGCGCGCTACTGGATGCACTGGAACATGCTGACGCTCGGCGGTGAGAAGATGTCGAAGTCGAAGGGGCACGTCGTCGACCTTGCGGAGCTGCTCGAGCAGGTCGATCCGATGGTCGTGCGCTTCCACCTGCTGAGATCGCACTACCGCTCGCTCTCGGACTTTGCCGACGAGGCCCTCCAGGCGTCCGCGGCCGGACTGAAGCGCCTGCGCAGCGCCTATGCATCATGGCCCAGCCATGCGGGATCCGGCACGCCGGCCGAGGCCTGGACGACGGCGCGTGAGCGCTTCGCGGCCGCGATGGACAACGACCTCAACACGCCCGAGGCCATCGCGGTGCTCTTCGACGTGGCGCGTGACGCGAACAAGGCGCGCGATGCCGGTGACCTCGGCTGCGCGGCGGCCGCGCGTTCGCTGTTCGACGACCTGCTCGCAGGGGTGCTCGGGATCGACCTGACCGGCGCGCGCGAGCAGGATCAAGCGCTGCTCGGCGACGTCGTGCAGTTGCTGCTCGAGCAGCGCCAGCTGGCGCGCAAACGTCGAGACTTCGCGGCCGCCGACGCGATCCGCGAGCGCTTGGCGGATCTCGGCGTCACGGTCGAGGACACGCCCGACGGGGCTCGCTGGCGCCGCCAGGACTGACGCCGCCACCAACTCGCTCGGCCTGGGATCGATACCGCGCGGTCGCTACCTAGTGCGCGGTGCAGGGCCGGTTCGCGCCGCGGCATCGTGGCGTGATGCACCCCGACCGGGAACGCCTCGCGCTCCTCACCTTGACGCTCGTGCCGGGTGTGGGCCCTGTCGCCGTGCGAGCGCTGCGTACGCACTTCGGCTCCGCCCAGGCCGCTCTCGCCGCCGCGCCGTCGGGTTGGCCGTCGCTCTCCGCCCGAGGTGGCCTACCGAGGCTTGCGGCCGCCGTCGACACCCTCGCCGGCGCACGCGAGGCCGAGCGCGCAGAGCGTGTCGGCGTCCGGCTGATCGGCGACCACGAGCCGTGCTTCCCGGACCACTGGGGTGCGTTCCCGGACCTGCCGCCGCTGCTCTACGTCCGTGGTGCGTGGACCGAGCACGTAACGAAGTGGCCACCGCGCGCGGTCGCGCTGGTCGGTTCGAGGCGGGCCGACGCGGCGGCGTGTGCGTTCGCTTTCGATCTCGCCGCCGCGCTCGCCCGGGCTGGCGTGGTGGTGGTGTCGGGGTTGGCGTACGGCATCGATGCCGCGGCCCATCGCGGTGCTCTCTCTGCAGGCCCAGGCGCAGCGCCCACGATCGCCGTGCTGGCGAGCGGCGTCGACCGTCCGGGACCCGCCGGCAACGTCCCGTTGGCGCGCGCGCTCGTTCGTTCCGGCGGCGCCCTCGTCGGCGAGGCCGCACTCGGCTCCGTGCCGGGCAAGGGCGACTTCCCGCGCCGCAACCGGCTCGTCGCGGCGCTGGCACGGTCGGTGGTGATCGTCGCGGCGGGCGCGTCCTCTGGGGCGCACCGGACCGCCGGGCACGCGGCGGCGTACGGTCGCGACGTCTTCGTCGTGCCCGCCAGGCCGTGGGACGACGCGTACGCGGGCAACGTCGCGCTGCTGCGCGACGGCGCGTTCCCGCTCTGCGGCCTCGACGGGGCGGTCGCTGCCCTGGGCTTCCCGGACGCTGCAGCACGCGACGACGGCGCCGTGACCGGCCGTGCCGCGGCCCCGCCCGAGTTGCGCTGGTTGTGGGACGCGCTGACGAGCGTGCCGACCCCACTCGAGACGCTGGTCGAACGGGGGGGTCGGGGCGTGGGTGCGACGCTGGCGGCGCTCGAGGGGTTGGTGCAGCAGGGCCTGTGCGCGGTCGACGGAGCGCGCCGCTACCGGCGCCGATGAAGCCACGATGATGGCGTCCGGGCCATCCGTCTCGACACGTGCGAGCCGCCGCTGATAGTCTGAAGTTCGCAAGCAGACCGGACCATACGAGCAACGTGAGCGACGTTCGCGTTTCGCGTACCAGGAGCCGATTTGCGCTGCAGGGATGGAAGGAGACGGCTGTGAAGAAACCGCTCATCATGTTCCTCGTACTCGTCCTCGCGACGGGCTCGGCATTCGGTCAGGGGCTCACGCTCTGGACCACCTTCGGCGACCAGACGCTCGAGTGGCTCGAGGGCGAGGCCGCGAGCTTCACGGCCGCGTTCGGCGTTCCCACCAACGTCGTCCGCCTCGACCTGGGCGAGCTGCGCCAGCAGGCGCTCCTCGCCGCGCCACAGGGGCAGGCCGGCGACCTGTTCATCGGCATCCCGCACGACCAGATCGCCGACTTCGCGTTGGGCGGTGTCGCAGACGACATCGCGAGCTTCGCGACGGCAGCGTACCTGGCCGACCTCTCCGAGCAGGCCAGGCTCGCCTACACGTTCAACGGCCGGTTGATCGGGCTCCCGATGTTCGTCGAGGGCCCCGCCCTGATCGTGAACAACGACCTGGTCGACGCCGTCCCGGCGACGTACGAGGCCCTGATCGAGAAGGCGCAGGAACTCACCACGGCCGACACCTTCGGCTTCATGTACGACGTGCCGAACTTCTACTTCTCGTTCGGCTGGATCAACACCTTCGGCGGCTACGTGTTCGGTAGCGACGCCACCGGCAGCCTCGTCGCCGGCGACGTCGGCCTCGACATCGAAGGCGCCATCGCCGGCGCCCAAGCCGTCAAGGACCTGCGCTTCGAGCACGGCCTCGTGCCTGCAGGCACCAACTACGACGTGGCCAACGGCCTCTTCGTCGATGGCGCCCTGGCGATGATCTACAACGGACCATGGGCCATCAGCCAGTACGAGTCGGCGGGTCTCGACGTCTCGGTGCACCCGATGCCGCCGCTCGCCGACGGAACGCCATTCAGTGGCTTCATGGGTGTCCAGGGCGTCTTGATGAACCCGTTCAGCACCATGCGCGCCGACGCCGCCAACTTCGCCAAGTGGATCACGCGCACCGACGCGCAGGTGACCATGGCGCAGTTGTCCGGCCGCATCCCTGCCTCGATCAGCGCCCTCTCGCAGGTCGAGGACGAGCCGTTCATCGCGAGCTTCGGCCAGGCGCTGCTCGACTCCGTGCCGATGCCGAACATCCCGCAGATGAGCAACGTCTGGGGCCCGATGGGAGACGCACTCTCCGTCATCCTCGAGTCCGAGGGGAGCGACGTCGGTGCCACGCTGGAGCGCGCCGCGGCCGACATCCGCGGGAACTGAGGCCATAGCGCCAGACTGACCGATCGAAGCGGTCGGGGATTCGTCCCCGGCCGCTTCACGTAGGTTCGAGAGGGGGTCGAGGCCCATCGATCTGTCACAACGGCTCCAGGAGCACCTCCCGCGCTCGCGTACCGCCGCAGGCGGCTTGCTCAAGTCGCTGGCGCTGCTGAGTGCGGCGATCGCTTTCGGCATCGTCGTCGGGTTCGCGTTCGTGTTGGTCGGTCGGTTCGTCGCACCCGGCCTGCCGGCCTGGTCGGGTTTGCTGGCCGGCATGCTGGGGATGGTCGTCATCCTGGCCGTGATCGCCAGGCGCTTCGCCTGGATCATGCCGTGGTACTACGTCCTTCCCGCCATCGTCTTCCTGCTCACGTTCACCTTCTTCCCGGTCGGGCTCACGGTGTGGCTCGCCTTCACCGATTACTCCGGCATCCGCAACGGCCAGCTCAACCTGGCGACGAACACCGCGATCACCGAACTCGACGACACCCGTGTCGTGATCGCAGACCCGGTCGTGTTCAACTGCGCCGACCTGCGCAACGGCTGCGTCGACGTGCGCGCGCAGGTCCTGTCGGTCGACGAGGTGACGGTCACGGCCGATTCCTACGACGCGAACGTCATCACCCTGAGCGAGCCGCCGCCGGCGGGCCGCACGGTCGTGGAGTTGCAGCTGTTCCTCCCCGACCTCGGCTTCGACTTCACCGCGACCGTCGTCGAGGTCGACGGCAACGACATCGTGCTCGCGCGGCCGGTGCCGTTCCCCCCCGATCTCGAAGCGGTGCGGATGTCGATCGGCGACCGCCACCTGCGCACGATCGTCGCCGAGGACGGGGCCGTCCTCACGCTCAACGCGCCTCTCCCAGACGACTTCGAGGCGACCTCGATCGTTCGCTACAACGACTACGGCTTCATCGGTTGGCGCAACTTCCGGACGATCATCAGTCGCGCCGAGCGCTCGCTGATCCCCGTGTTCACGTGGAACGTGAGCTTCGCGTTCCTGACCATCCTGATCAACACGGCGTTCGGTGTGCTGTTGGCGGTCTTGCTGAACAACCCCGACCTGCGCTTCCGCAACGCCTACCGAACGCTCCTGATCATCCCCTGGGCGCTGCCGAACATCATCACCATCCAAGTCTGGCGGGGCTTCCTGAACGAGAACTTCGGCGCCGTCAACCGGCTGCTGATGCTGCTCGACATCACCCCCGAGCCCATCAGTTGGCTCCTCGGCGACGCCACGACGGCGCGGGCCGCGGTGCTGCTCGTCAACCTCTGGCTGGGGTTGCCGTTCATGATGACGGCGACCCTCGGCGCCCTCTCCGCCATCCCGCGCGAGCTCTACGAGGCCGCCAAGATCGACGGCGCCTCGCCTCTGCAGACGTTCTGGGGCGTCACCGCGCCGCTGCTTCGGACCGCGCTGGTGCCGATCACCCTCACCGGCTTCGCCTTCAACTTCAACAACTTCAACATCATCTTCCTGCTCACCGACGGCGGACCGCCCGTCGACTGGGGCACGGCGACCGAGCGCGGCACCGACATCCTGATCAGCTGGGCCTACAACGAGGCCTTCAGGAGCCAGGGCGGCTTCGCCTACGGCCTCGGCTCGGCGATCTCGATCCTGATCTTCGTGATCACCGTGGCCGTCTCGTTCGTGAACTTCCGCGTGACAGGCGCCTTGAAGGAGGTGAGGAACACGTGATCCCACCCAAACGCAGCGGCTTCGTCTGGATGGTTGCGATCGCGCTCGTCACCATCGGAGCGATCGCCACGCTCCTGGGCAGCCTTCCCGACGACGTGGTGCGCAACCGCTTCGTGGTCATCCCCAACGGGTGGGCGTACGTGCTGGGAGCGTTCGCGCTCGCGATCCTCGGCATCGCCGCGAGCGCCTACGCCTTCGGCGTGGCGACCAGGCCGGGGCGCGCGGTCGCCTATGCGATCACGATGGGCACCCACATGTTCATCTGGGGCGTCATCCTGGCGATCTTCTACCCGGTCGTCTACCTGCTGGCGGTGTCGTTCAACCGCAACGACACGCTCGCCGCGGCGCTGCCGCGCGAGGGGAACCTGTTCGTCCGGGCGGGCGTCTTGCCGAACCCCGCCGACTTCTCGTTGGCGCAGTACGAGAAGGTCTTGAGCCACACCACCATCCTCGGCTACCAGTGGGTGCTGATCGGGATCATCGCCCTCGCCGTCGTGGGTCTCGTCGCGGTGGGCGTGGCGGGCAAGCTGTCGACCATCGCTCCGTATCACGCGGATCGCTGGCGCGCCTGGCTCGGCTGGAGCGTGTTCCTCACCGCCGCCGTGCTCGTGGTGTCGATCACCCCAGCGCAGTTCTACGGCGTCAACGAGCTCGGCGAGCGCGTGGCGGCGAGTTCCGAGCGCACCATCGTGCTCTACGTGCGCAACACCCTGCTGGTGTCGGGAACGACGGGCCTGTTCGCCGTCTTGATCGCGACCACGGCGGGCTACGCCTTCGCCCGCATGAAGTTCGAGGGTCGCTACCAGACGCTGCTCACCTTCGTGTTCGTGCAGATGTTCCCAGGCTTCATGGCGCTCGTGGCGATCTTCTGGCTGATGGTCCAACTCGACCTGCTCAACACCTTCAGCGGCCTGATCCTGGCGTACTCGGGCGGCGCCATCGCCTTCTCCGCCTGGATCTTCAAGGGGTACCTCGAGTCGGTCAGTCCGGCGCTCGAAGAGGCCGCGATGGTCGACGGCGCTACGCGCTGGGGCGCCTTCTACCGCATCATCCTGCCGGTGTCGGTCCCGATGCTGCTGTTCATCTTCCTGCTGCAGTTCATCGGCACCTACAGCGAGTTCATCCTCGCCAACACGCTGTTGCAGGGGC
>PWQI01000296.1 GCA_003556805.1 Trueperaceae bacterium
GGGTCGCGCAGGTCGATGAGGTCGCCGTTGCGGTAGCCGCCGGCGATCAGCACGACGTCGAGCTCACGGTCGGCGACGAGCAGGTCGTGCGCGAGCTTGAGCGCCAGGACCGAGGTGCCGCACTTCTGCCCGACGTCGAAGGCGTAGGCGCGCTCGGCGCCGAGGTCGAAGGCGAGCTTGATGCCGGCCGTCCAGACCGGGTACTCCTTGTGTTCCTCGGTGATGCAGACCACTGCGTCGACGTCCTCGGGGCTCCGTCCCGCGCGTTCGAGCGCGCGCCTGGCGGCGCGCACGGCCATCGCGGTGGGCTGGTCGTCGGGACCCGGGACCACGCGGGCGTGGAGGCCGAGCTTGTCGCGCACCACCCACTCGGGGAGCCCGCTGGCGGCGGCGATCTCGGCGGGCGACATGCGGCCGCTGGGCACGTAGGTGGCGAGTCCGGTGACGCCGGGCGCGTCGGGCGCGCGGGGCGAGCGGACGGGGCTGGCGTGACGGGTGCTCACGCCGGTGCCTCCAGTCCGCGCCGCACGAGGTCGAACACGTCGTCGAGCTCTTGGGCGCTCGGCGCGCGGCCTTGCCAGATGGCGTAGCGCAGGCCGACGAAGTGCGCGATGCCCATGAGCGCCCAGGCGGCGGCGGTTGGGTCGACGGCGCGGATCTCGCCGCGCGAGCGAGCGTGCTCGAGCGCCTCGGCGTAGCCGTCGGCGAGCGTCTCGTAGTACTCGCGGTAGATGCTCTCGTCGACGAACTGCGACTCCATGACCACGCGGTAGAGGTTGCGGTGCGCGAGGCTGAAGCGCGCGAACGCCTCGAAGCCTGCGCGCTCCACGCCGAGCCGGTCGCCGGCGCCGGCGGTGGCGCGCGCCAGGGCCCAGCGCAGCGCCTTGCCCATGTGGCGCACCAGCTCGCGCAAGGCGTCTTCCTTGCTGGGGAAGTAGAGGTAGAACGTGCCCTGGCCGACGCCGGCGCGCCGCGTGATGGCCGCCACCGACGTGGCGTGGAAGCCGCGCGCGCCGATCTCGGCCTCGGCGGCGTCCAGGAGCTTCTGACGGGTCGCTTCGCCGCGCGCGGTGGCGGGGCGGGGGAGCGTCGACACGCGGTCTCTCCTCCGGCGTAGCGGTCGGGTCTCGCGCAGCGATGCCGTGCAGCAGACGCGAGGACCTGACGACTGATTCAGGTGTCAGGAATGTACGGCACTCGGAGGTCGCATGTCAATCGGCGCCGACCCGGCCGGTCGGCGCATCTGCGGGTCGGGCCGAGGCCGCCCGCAGGGCGAGGTCACGCGTGGTGCGTCAGGCCGTCGGCGTCGCGTTGCGCGCGGCGGCCTCCGTGGCCAGCTCGGCGCCGCGCGCCAGCGCGGCGTGGTTGGCGCCGAGCAGGTGGTGGTGCCGCGCGGGCAGGACGCGTTCCAGCGTAGCGCCGACCTGCGCGGTCGTGAGGGCGCTCGTGCGCGCGAGCAGCGCGCCGAGCAGCACCATGTTGGTGAGCTTCGGGTTCCCCAGCTCGGCGGCCACGTCGTCGGCGGGGATGGCGATCGCGTCGATGTCGACGCGCTCTACGGCGCGGTCGATCAACGACGTGTTCACCACCAGCACGCCGCCGGGCCGGACCAGCGGCTCGTAGCGGACGAGCGACGGGAGGTTCATGACGATCGCGGCCTGTGGCCGCTCGGTGATCGGCGAACCGATGGGTGCGTCGCTGATCACGACGGTGCAGTTGGCGGTGCCCCCGCGCATCTCGGGGCCGTAGGACGGGTACCACGTCGTCTCGAGGCCGGCGTCGAGGGCGGCGTGCGCCAGCAGCTGGCCCGCGAACAGCACCCCTTGGCCGCCGAAGCCGGCGATGATCAGGTCGAAGGTCATGCGCCCGCCTCCGCGCGCGTCTCGGGCACCTTGAAGTCGCCGAGCGGGAACGCCGGCACCATCTCGTCGCGGATGTAGCCGAGGGCGGCCTCGGGCGTCATGCCCCAGTTGGTGGGGCAGCTCGAGAGCAGCTCGACCATCGTGAAGCCGAGGCCTTGCTCTTGCACCTCGAAGGCGCGACGGATGGCCTTCTTGGCGCGCTTGATCTGCACCACGTCGTGCAGGCTGCGCCGCACGACGTACGCGGCCCCGTCGACCTGCGCGAGCAGCTCGCTCATGCGCAGCACGGTCCCCATGGTGGCCCGGTCGCGGCCGGCAGGGGACGAGGTGGTGGTCTGGCCGAGCAGCGTCGTCGGCGCCATCTGCCCGCCGGTCATCCCGTAGATCGCGTTGTTGACGAAGAAGACGGTGATCTGTTCGCCGCGCACGGCGGCGTGGAGGATCTCGGCTGCGCCGATCGAGGCGAGGTCGCCGTCGCCCTGGTAGGTGAACACCAGCGCCTCCGGCCGCACGCGCTTGACGCCGGTCGCCATGGCCGGCGCGCGCCCGTGCGCCGCCTGCGCGAAGTCGACGCCGAAGTAGCGGTACGCGAAGACCGAGCAGCCCACCGAGGCCACGCCGATGGTGCGCTCCTTGGCGGCCATCTCGTCGATCACCTCGGCGATCAAGCGGTGGGCGATGCCGTGGGTGCAGCCCGGGCAGTAGTGGGTGGGGACGTGGGGGAGCGCGTCGGGATACGAGTAGACCGGGGTGAGGGCGGGCTCTGGCGGCGCTAGGACGCTCATGTGCGCACCTCCTCGGGGGCGTCGCTCACTGCGGCGCCCAGCTGGGTGGCCAGGGCGCGGATGCGCGCGGCGATCTCCTCGGGCATCGGCATCACGCCGCCCGTACGCCCGAAGAAGCCGACCGGGCAACGCTCAGCGACGACGCGTTGCACGTCTTCGAGCATCTGACCCATGTTCATCTCGACCACGAGGATCGCCTCCACGCGCTCGCTCAGGTCGCGCAGCGCGTCGGTCGGGAAGGGCCAGAGGGTGATCGGGCGGAACAACCCGACGGCCACACCGGCCGCGCGTTCGCCCGCGATCGCCGTCTTGACCAGACGCGCCGCGGTGCCGAAGGCGACCACGGCGATGCTGGCGTCGTCCAACAGGTGCTCTTCGTGGCGGATCTCGGCGGCCTCGATGGCCGCGTACTTGGCCTGGAGGTGGTGGTTGAAGCGCTCCTCTTCGTCCGGGTCGAGGTGGATGGACGAGATCAGGTTGGTGTCGCGCTCCTTCGCGCCGCTGAGCGCCCATGCCGGGGACGCGTCGGCGGCGCGCGGCGGCCGCATGGCCGGCAGCTCGGCGCCCTCCATCATCTGGCCCAGGCTGCCGTCGGCCAAGACGACGCTGACGATGCGGTAGCGGTCCGCCAGGTCGAAGGCCAAGACGGTGTGATCGATCAGCTCCTGCACGCTCGCCGGGGCCAGCACGATCTGGCGGTAATCGCCGTGGCCGCCGCCCTTGACCATCTGGGTGTAGTCGCTCTGCGCCGGCGCGATGTTGCCGAGCCCCGGACCGCCGCGCATGACGTCGACGACGACGGCGGGCACCTCGGAGCCGGCCATGTACGACAGGCCTTCCATCATCAGGCTGACGCCGGGGCTCGACGACGAGGTCATCGTGCGCACCCCGGCCGCGGCGGCGCCGTAGACCATGTTGATGGCCGCCACCTCGCTCTCGGCTTGCACGAAGGTCCGGCCGAGTTCGGGCATGCGTACGGCCATGTGTTCCAGGGCCTCGGTCTGCGGCGTGATCGGGTAGCCGAAGTACGCCTCGCAGCCGGCGCGGATCGCGGCCTCGGCGAAGGCGACGTTGCCTTTCAGCAGTTCACGCGCCATCTCTGGACCCCCTCATGCGACCTTGGCGGCGCGGTAGACGGTGATGGCTGCCTCGGGGCACATGGTGGCGCAGAGTTGGCAGCCGGTGCAGGCGTTCGCCGGGTCGATCAACTCGGCCGGGTGCACCCCCCGAGCGTTGAAGCGATCGTCCGCCACGCGCATCAGACCCTTGGGGCACACCGGGATGCACAGGGCGCAGCCCTTGCAGAGCGTCTCGTCGACCGTCACGGTGCCTTGCATGCGGTCCTCCTGTCCGTTACTCCCACGGTAGCCGGAAGCGCCAGGACCTTGTGTCCCTTGTGCCACTTCGCACGAGCGTCGGCCTCGGACGCGCCCCGTTCCGCCGCGTCGCGGCCGGGCAGAACCCCTGTGCAGCGCCCCTCGTTGGCGTCACCGACCGCTCCCGCAGCCGCATCGCACGCGGTACCCTAGGCGCATGCCGTTCTCGGACGTCGAGATCCGGGTGCTGGGCGCCCTCGTCGAGAAGGAGCGCACCACGCCCGACACGTACCCGCTCTCACCCCAAGCGCTCCTCACGGCCTGCAACCAGCGCACCAGCCGCGAACCGGTCACCGACTACCACTTGCAAGAGGTGCAAGAGGCCGCGTTCCGCTTGCGCGAGCGCGGGTTCGTCGCCACTGTCCAGGAGGTCTCGGACCGCGTCGCGAAGCACCGCCACCAGCTGGCACGCGTGTGGGACGTGGCACCGCTCGAGCTCTCGCTCGTTGCGGTGCTGATGCTGCGGGGCGAGCAGACACCCGGCGAACTGCGCGCACGGATCGAGCGCTACGGCGTCCCGAACGACGCCGCCAGCGTCGAGGCGGCCTTGCAACGCCTGTCGGAGCGCGGCTCGCCGCTGGTCGAGAACCTCGGTCGACGACCCGGGCAGAGCCAGGACCGCTGGCGGCACACCCTCGCCGGCGGCGAGGAGCGCCTGCGACCGCGCGTGCGCGGCGGTGAAGCGAGCCCGTCGAC
>PWQI01000461.1 GCA_003556805.1 Trueperaceae bacterium
ACCGGCCGCGATGGCCTGGGTGGAGCGGTCTTCGCCTCTGCCGACCTGACCGACGCCAGCGACGCCGATCGCCCCGCCGTACAGGTCGGCGATCCCTTCATGGAGAAGCTGCTGCTCGAGGCCTGCCTCGAGGCGATCGAGGCCGACCTCGTGGTCGGGGTGCAAGACATGGGCGCTGCCGGACTCACCTCGAGCGTCGCCGAGATGGCGCATCGCGCCGGCCGCGGCGTCGACCTGCGCGTCGACCTCGTGCCCAGGCGCGAGACCGGCATGAGCGCACTCGAGGTCATGCTGTCCGAGTCACAGGAACGCATGGTCCTGACGGCGCGACCCGATCAGGTCGAAGCGCTGCTCACGCTGCTGCGCCGTTGGGAGCTCGAGGCCGTCGTGGTCGGCACGGTTGCGTCGCACGACCGGTTCAGGCTCTGGGAGGGCGACGCTCTGGTCGGCGACATGCCCGTGGCGCCACTGAACGAGGCGCCGACGTACGTTCGCGTCGGGCGCGAGGACCCAGCCGTGCGAGCCGCTCGTGAGCGCGACCTGACGGCACTGGCCCTTCCGGACGACCCGGGAGCGGTGCTGCTCGAGGTGCTCGCCGATCCGAACGTGGCGTCGAAGCAGGCCGTGTACCGCCAGTACGATCACCAGGTCATGACCAACGGCGTCGTCTTGCCCGGTGCGGCCGACGCTGCCGTCTTGCGCATCAAGGGGAGTCGCCGCGGGGTCGCCGCCACGGTCGATTGCAACCACCGCTACGTGTACGTGGCGCCGCGCCACGGGGCTGCGCTGGCCGTGGTGGAGGCGGCGCGGAACCTGGCGGCCGTGGGCGCCACGCCGCTCGGCGTCACCGACAACCTCAACTTCGGCAACCCGACCGTGGCCGAAACCTACTACCAGCTGCAAGAGGCGATCGAGGGGTTGCGTGAGGCCTGCCTGGCGCTGTCGACCCCGGTCACGGGCGGCAACGTCAGCCTCTACAACCAGTACCGGACCGAGACGGGGCACCAGGCGATCCATCCGACCCCGACCGTGGGCATGGTCGGCGTGCTGCCGGACGTCGAACGCCGGGCCGTGGCCGGTCTGCGGCGCGACGGCGACGTCCTCGTGCTGCTCGGGGCGGGCACGCCGAGCATCGGTGCCAGCACCTACCTCTGGTGTGTCCACGGCATCGAGGCCGGCGCGCCACCCGAGCTCGACCTCGCCGCCGCGGACCGGCTGGTCCGCTGCCTGGCGGGGCTGGTGCAGGACGGCCTCGTCGACACCGCGCACGACGTCGGTGACGGCGGACTCGCCGTGGCCGTCGCGGAGATGGCGATCCTCGGCGACCGCGGCGCTCGCATCGACGTACCGGCCACTCTCGCAGCCCGCTGGGACGCGGCGCTGTTCGGGGAGGCGGCGGCCCTCGCCCTCGTCGCCGTGCCCGACCACAGGGTGGAAGACGTGACCGCGGCAGCCGAGGCGATGGGCCTGGAGGCCCACCGCCTCGGCGTCGTCGCCGACAGGCGCCTGACGATCCGTCACGACGGTGCGCCAGGCGGAGGACTCGATCTCGACCTCGACGTGCTCCGCAGCGCCTTCGAGGGCACCATCGCGGAGGCGCTTGCCATATGAGAGACATGCCATTCGACGACCTGTCGCTCGTCTTCGACGACGACCCCAAGGCGCTCGACAAGCCCGGCGAGGAGTGCGGCGTGGTAGCCGTGCACGTGCCCCACCCGGTCGACGTCGCCGCGCTCGTGCACCTCGGCTTGTTCGCGCTCCAGCATCGCGGCCAGGAGTCGTGCGGGATCTGCGTGGCCGGCGGCGACGAGATCCGCATCGAGAAGGACATGGGCCTCGTGACGGAGGTCTTCACCGAGGAGCGCCTCGACAAGCTCCGCTTCGCGCTGGCCCGCACCGGGATCGGTCACACGCGCTACTCCACCACCGGATCGTCGCTGCGCTTCAACGCCCAGCCGCTCACCGTGCGTTCGAACAAGGGACTCTTGGCGCTCGCGCACAACGGCAACTTCACCAACGCCAGGCGCATGCGCGACGAGATGCTCGGCGAGGGCGCGGTGTTCCAGACGACCAACGACAGCGAGGTCATGATCAACCTGGTCGCCCGCTACGCGCACCTGTCGCTCGAGGACGCGACCGCGCGCGTGATGGGTGAACTCGAGGGTGGCTTCGCGGTGGTGGTGATGGACAAGCGCCGGATCCTGGGTCTGCGCGATGGCAACGGTGTGCGGCCGCTGGTGATCGGTGCGTTCGACGACGGTGGCTACGTGTTCGCGTCGGAACCCGGTGCGTTGCACGTGATGGGCGCACGTTTCATCCGGGACGTCCGGCCAGGCGAACTCGTCGTGGCCGACGACCGGGGCCTCCACAGCCGGCAGGTCCTGCCGAGCACGCCCACGCCGTGCGCGTTCGAGTGGATCTACTTCGCTCGTGGCGACGGTGTCCTGGATGGCGCCCAGGTCCACGCCGCCAGGCTGCGGATGGGCGAAGCCCTGGCCGACGAGGCGCCCGCCGACGCCGACATGGTGATCGGCGTGCCCGAGTCGGGTCTGGCAGCCGCGCTCGGCTACGCGCGACGCTCGGGCATCCCGTACGACATCGGCCTCTACAAGTCGCCCTACGCCGGCCGCAGCTTCATCGCCCCGAGCCCGCACCTGCGCGATCAGAAGGTCAGGTTGAAGCTCGCGCCGACCGAGGCCGTGGTGGGCAAACGCATCGTGCTCGTGGACGACTCCATCGTCCGCGGCACCACCTCGGGCCGCATCGTCCAGCTCCTGCGCGAGGCGGGCGCGAGCGAGGTGCACTTCCGCGTCTCGAGCCCGCCGATCCGCTTCCCGTGCTACTACGGCATCGACACGGCGGCGCGCCAGGAGCTCGCCGCGGCGGCGATGGGGGTCGAGGCGATCCGCGAGAGGATCGGTGCCGACTCGCTGTACTTCATCTCCGAGGCCGGCCTGTCGCGAGCGATCGGCTTGGCGAAGACCTGTCTGGCCTGCTTCAACGGTCGCTACCCGGCCGGGATGCCCGACGGAGACTCCGAGAAGGAGAGCCTGGACGAGCTCGCGGCGCGCTGAGGGCCCTGAAGGTCAGCGCCGGTGGCGCAGCGTCAGCGCCACGAAGCGCAGCAGCCGTGGGATGCGGTGCCAGCGCGCCGGGTCGAGACCGACGCGCCAGGCCCACTCCAGGGCGAACCTGCGGGTCCACGCCGGGGTGCGCTTCGCAGCGCCGGCGAGCACGTCCAGCGTGCCACCGACCCCGATGAGGACGCGTGCGCCCCAGGCATCACGGTGCGCCTCGAGGACCACCTCCTGCCCCTCGCCGAGTCCGGCCAGGAGCACGTGTGCGCCCGTCGCAGCCACCGCCGCCGCGACGGCGTCCCCCTCGCGCTCCCGGTCGAAGTAACCGTCGCGCACGAACACCACGTTGGTGCCCCAACGCTCCGTCGCCGTGGCTGCCGCACGTTCTGCGACCCCGGGCCGTCCACCGAGGAGGGCGACGCGCACGTCCGGGCCCGCGCGTTCGAGCAGTGCGAATGCCAGGTCGACGCCCGGAACGCGCCCGGGCAGGTCGAAGCCCGCACGCCTCGCGGCCCACACCACGCCGACGCCGTCCGCCACGGTCAAGTCGGCGCGGCCGAGCGCCCTTCGCAGCGCTTCGTCGTGCCTGGCGCGAACGACGATCTCGGGGTTCAAGGTGACCACCAGCCGTGGCGTCCCGCCCGCCGCGGCGGCCAGGACCCAATCGGCCGCAGCGTCGAGGTCGACGGGATGGACCGGGTTGCCGAGCACCGCGACCGCCTCCGGGAGCGGTGGCAGGGTGTGCATCACACCCGAACGAGGCGGACGAGGGGGCGACCGAACGCGTGATCGACGGACTCGACCAGCGGCACGACGTCGCTCGTGGCGATCTCGGACGCGGCGGCCACCTCCTCTTCGAGGCCGACGGTGCGCAGATCGGAGCCCACCGAGGAGGCCCAGACGCCGTCGAGTGGGTCCTTGGTCGTGCGCAGGACGCTCAGGCAGAAGCGCGTGGAGCCGCTGACGGAGGGGCCCACGTCGCCCATGGCGCGCGACGCACGCTCGAAGAGCGAGACGAGCAGCCCGGCGGCGATCGCATCCGCCAGGTCGGGTTCGCCGTGCTCACCGGCGCAGACCAGCACGACGCGCGCTGGCTCCCACGCCATGACCGTCTCGACGACGGCGACGGCGTTGACGAGGCCCGCCAGCACGCAGCGTCGCCGCGCTCCGGCGAGCGCACGCGGTGCGTCGTCTGCGAGGAGCACCACCTCGCGACCGGCGCACTCGATGGACCGCACAGAGGCGTTGGTGGCCGCGTGGTTGAACCCCTCCGGCGGCACACCGCCGACGTCGCCGACCAGCAGCGCCCTGTCGGCGGCAGCGCGCTGCCGCGCCGCTCGGACGCTGGAGGTGAGGATCACGGCGTCGGCCCCTCGCTCCAGCAGGTGAGCCGTGATCGTGCCAGCGCGGAGCACGTCGACGACCACGCTCACGACATCCGTCGGCGCAGCGCTGTGCGTCCGTTCCGACTCGGACGGAGGTGGGGTGAGGTCGACGTGGATCTCCATGGGGTCCGGCGCCCGCACGGGCGCTGACTGACGATGCTACCACGCGTGCCAGACGGTGCGCGAAGGCGCTGGTCGGTCGCGC
>PWQI01000100.1 GCA_003556805.1 Trueperaceae bacterium
GCCTCCACCCGTGCCAGGTTGACCCGGCTCCAGACGCTGCCCCTTCGACGCGGCGTGAAGCGGATCGCGTAGCGCTCGTCGTCGACGCGGCGTCGCAGGCCGTCGATCCAGCCGAAGCACAACGCCTCGTCGACGGACTCGGGCCAGGTCATCGACGGAACGCCGGTGCCGACCTTGTGGTAACCGACCCAGAGCTCGTTGGCGCTGGCGTGGTGCTCTTCGAGCCACGAGCGGAACGTGGCCGGCGCTGGGAAGTAGACGGGGTCCATGCTGCGTCACGATCGTACGCCCGGAGCGCCGGCCGAGTGCCCTCGCCCTACGCTCGTCCGCAGCGGAAGCCGAGCGTGCGAGCTGCTCGTCAGGCCTTCCCGAGCTCCAACACCATCTCGACCTCGCACACCCGCTCACGCGGCGCAGGCAGCGTGCCGGTGACGCCACTGACGGCGAACCCGAGTCGCGCGTACAGCGCCTGGGCGGCATCGTTGCGGGCTCCGACGTCCAGGAACAGGCGCCGCAGGCCCTCTGCCCTCGCCCACGCGACGACCGCGTGGACCAACGCTGCGCCGACCCCACGTCCACGCGCCTCGGGCGCCACCCACAGCGAGATCAGGTACCCGGCCTCGGGATCGCCATCGCGCGGCGCCCCGCGGACCATGCCCAGATCGGCCCCATGCTCGTGCCAGACGAAGGTGGGGAGCGTCGCGACCTGCTCCTCCCAACGCGCATCGCTCCACGCCCGTGCCTCGGCCAGCGTCGTGGCGAAGGCGTCCGGCGCGTCGGCCAGCGCGCGCAGGCGGATCGCGCGCAGCCGCGGACCATCGCCTGGCATGAGCGTCACGACCATGCGCGCACCCGGGCCTCGCGACGCGTCACGTGCGGCACCGTACGCCTCCGGCTCGATCCGATCTGCGATGCCGATCCCCTCCGATCGTCGGCGTCCGATGGCGCATCGCGCCGCCGACACCGCGAGCATGCGCGTACGGTAGCGCGCCCGGCACGCCGCAGGATGCGCCAGGGCGCCACGGTCACCAGAGCTCGAGCCGGACCGCCACCTCGCCCCCCTCGTTCAACGCTTCGGCCTTCCGGACGGCGACCTTGAGCGGCAACACGTACCGTCCGTCCTTCGGGAAGAGCGACGTCCGCCACTCCGTATCGCCGACCCGCGCCGTGACCGGGATCATCCCCCAGCCGTACGTGACCGCGCTGGACACGGTCTTCAACTCGCGGCTGTCCGCCTCGGGCACCGTCACGAAGTAGAACGGCGCGGGGCCGCGCCAGTACCAGATCGGCCCGCTGAACTCGATGCGCATCGTGACCCCCCCTTCGCACAGCGTCGGCCTCGACGGTCCTCGCCGTCGAGCGCGCCGATCACCGACGCCCGGCGTACCAGTCGAGGACCCGGAGCGCCCGCAGCGTGATCCAGCGGCTCGGTCGTCCCTCGCGCTCACCCAACTCGACCGGCATGGTCCCCGGGAAGCGGGCCTCGAGCGGCCAGCGGCCATCGTCGTCGCGCTTGCCCGCCACGAGTTCGACCGCCTCGGCAACCCGCTCGTCGGGCGGGACACCGGCGCTGCGCAAGTGGTCCAGTGCGCGAAGCACGTCGTAATGCCACCACGTCGGGAAGGCGAGGTGCGTCCAGGCGGCCCCGCCCTTGCGGTCTCGCTCGATCGGCTCACCGGTCGACAGCGTCCGGAACAGCCGGCGTTCGAGGAGGTACGCCTCGCCGCGGCGCCGCGCCTCGCTCACGCGTGGGGTCCCACCGATCGCGGCGCCTGCCCGCTCGACCTCCAGCAACGCCTCGAGCACGCAGATCGTCGTGTTGAACGACGATCGCGTCGACGCATGCGGCGCTTCGCAGTTCCAGCCACCGTCGTCGAGTTGCTCGCCGAGCAACCGCTCGACGATGCCGCCGACGTCCTGAGCGAACCACGCCCCGGCGGTGGCCACCTGGGCGTTGATGCACGGCTCGAGTTCTCCCTCGAAGAAGCGGTTGCGATCGCACTCCGGTGGGCCGGCGCCACGCCACGTCACGTGCTCGGCCACCCGCCCCACCGCGCGGCGCGCCTCGTCGCTCTTCGGGTCCAGCCCGAACGACCACAGGAGCCACAACACGTGCATGGTGGAGTCCCAGCCGTGGTTCCACGCCACGCCGCCCCAGGTGCCCTCCGGTCCCTGCAGCGCGAGCAGACGTGCGCCCCACCCCTCGCTCGCGACACGCGCGCGCTCCGCCGCGACGGCCTGCGCCGGAGCGTCGGTCAGGTCGCGCAGCACCTGCCAACGGATCGACGGGTCGCCATCCAGCAGCCAGCGGAGAACCGAGTCGTTCGGTGACGTCACGACCATCGGCGAGCTCCCCTCGTCGCCAGCACGATACTCCCAGACGCACCGGGCTGCGATACGAGCGTCGTGGTGCGCCGACGATGCCGCAGGTCACGACTGGGCCACGGCGACGTCACATGCCGCTTCCTAGGCTGCGGCCGTGCGAGGGGAGGCGTTCGAGCCGAACCCGCTCGACCCCCAAGGAGGCTCGACCGTGCACCAGCGCCTGTTCGACTGGAGTCCGATCGTGTTCGACCATCACAAGCGCCTCGTCGAGGCCGAGACCCAGCGGCGGCTAGCGGGAGCGGAGGCGGCACGTCGCTCCGTTCGGCCGTCACGCCTCCCCGCTTGGCTCGCCACCTTGCCTCTCGCGCTCCTCGTCGTGCTCTTCGTCTTCGCGAGCGTCCGTGACCACGGCCCAAACGGCACGGCGTCCGTCGATGGCCTTCAGTTCGCGCGGTCATTTCCATCCTCGAACGCGTACATCGGGTCGCCGTCGTAGTTCCGCTCATCGATGGTCCGCGCACCGAGCGCCGCGAAGAACGCCTGCGAGCGGTGATTGTCGGGGTGGATCGCGACGACGACGCGGCGACACGCGGGGAGTTCCCGCAGCTGGGAGAGCACGAGCGCCGCGACGGCACGCCCGACGCCGCGCCCCTGCTGACGATGATCGATGACCAGGTGGTGGATCTCGGCATCGCCCTCGGCGCGAACCGTCAGGTCGCGATCGCGGTACCTTGCCCCGTACGCGACCATGCCGACGGCCGCGTCACCATCGGCCTCGTGCACGAGCCGGAAGGCGACGTGGGGACGTTCGAGCGACACCTGGTGCCAGTACCAGTTCGAGTGCACCAGGTACCGATCCGGTTCGCCCGGCTCGATGTCGTCGAGATCGCCGCGGTTGGCCATGGTCACCGGCGCGAGTCGGACCGTGTCGATACCGGCTCGTGCGAGGGGCGGTGCGGCGGACGCGGCGGCGGCACCCCCTCCGTCGTGCGCCTGCGTGGCCCCGGGAGCGCCCCGTACGAACGCGATGTAGTCCGTCGGTTGGGGGTGTGCGCCGGCAGCGCGCAGGAAGGCGTTGACCTTGCCACGGTGGTACTGCCCGTGCAGCGCCACGTGGAGCAGGACGTCTTCCACGCCGTCGGTGAACGACGCTCCGGCGGAGTTCGTGTAGCAGACCGTCCTACGCTGGCTGCGGCTACCGAAACCGGCCAGCAGCGCCGAGTAGCCTGCTGCGACGCGCTCGCGCAACCGTCCTGCATCGACGTCCGCTGCATCGGGCCACACCGCTGCCGTCGGTGATCGACCCTCGATGCGCGCGAGCCATGTCTCCGCTGCGCCGAGGATGTGGAGGTACTCGCGAAGGGCACGCGGTGCGACCTGCGTTGCACGCTGTACGGCTACGAGGAGTGCCTCGTCAGCCCATGCAGCGTGCTCCAGGAGGCGCGGCGCCGCAGGAGCCTGGCGCTGGCGTGTGTCGCCCATTCGTGCCCGATACCTTAGCGCACCCGACGAGCGTGATCGTGATGACCGTCGCGCTCGCTGGGGCGCAGTGCAGTCCGCCGCGGACCCACGACGAGGCGTCCCGGTGGCGAACCACCGGGACGCTGCTCACGCACGTCGAACGTGATCGACGGTGCTTAGTTCTCGTACTCGGGCAGGTTCTCGAGTTCCTCTTGGGTCATCGTGAGGTACACGCGCACGTCGTCGTTCTGGGGATCGCTCTGGATCTCGAGCTGATCGATGTCGACGCGGACGGTTCGCGTGAACAGGCCGAGGAAGCCGCCGACGTCGATCAACACGGCCTGGATGCCAGTGCCGTCCTCGGAGAGGACGAGTTCGCTGATGCCCGACACGCGATCGCCGAAGCGGTCGTACACAGTGGCGCCGGTGAGGGCGTCGGCGGTCAACTCGGTCGGGGCGACGGTCTCGAAGCCCTCGCGCGGCATCTCGGGGGCGCCGATGCGGCCAGCGAAGTCCGTGCGCGCCTCGCTCGTGAGCGTGTCCTGGTCGAACTCAGGCGCGTTCTCGAGCTCTTCGCGGGTGGCGACGAGCACCACGTACACGGCGTTCGAGTCGGTCTCCTGCACGACCTGCAGCGCGTCCAGGTTCACCATCACGGTGCGGGCACCGATGCCCAGGAAGCCACCGATGTCGAGCAGCACGCCGCGGATGTCGCCGTCTTGCGACATGACGAAGTCGTCGACGTTGCCGACGCTCTCCCAGTTGTCCATGGGACCTTCGACGGTGCGCGTCGCGACCGCAGCGTCGGTCACGTACACGGCAGCGCCCAGCAGGTCGGTCGCCCGCAGGTCGCTCACGGTGGCGCGATCCA
>PWQI01000195.1 GCA_003556805.1 Trueperaceae bacterium
CGCAGATCGCCGTGCTGGCCGGCCTCTACGCGGTCATCCGCGTGCTCGGCATGCCCGCCCTGCCCAGCCTGGTGCTCTCGTACATGATCTTCACCCTGCCGTTCACGGTGTGGGTGCTCACGGCCTTCTTCAAGGGCCTGCCGGTGTCGCTCTTGCAGTCGGCACAGGTCGATGGTGCATCGACCTTCCAGACGTTCTGGAAGATCCTGTTGCCGCTCACGGCCCCGGCGCTCGTCACCACCGGCCTGCTGGCGTTCATCCAGGCCTGGAACGAGTACCTGTTCGCGCTCACCTTCACATCGATCTCGCCCGGCGCGCGCACGGTGCCGGTCGCGATGGCCCTGTTCAGCGGGCAGATCGCCCGCGAGGAGCCGTTCGGCGAGATCATGGCCGGAGCGATCGTGGTCACCGTGCCGCTCATCGCCCTCGTGCTGATCTTCCAGAACCGCATCGTGGCGGGGCTCACCGCCGGCGCCGTGAAGGGCTGAACCGCGCGCACGACACGCTTTACGTTCGTCACACCGATCGTCGACACGGGGCACCCGACGGGTGCCCCGTCCTCTTCGTGCCCCCACCGAGGAGCGCCGTCCCGTGGTGTCCCCCTCACCTGGCCTGCGCGATGGCCTCCAGCACGGCGTCGCACGCCTCGGGGTTGGCCATCACCGCACGGTTCGGCACGTCGTCGCCGTTGACGAGCCGCCGCACCGCAAGCTCCATCGGCTTGCCCGAGCGCGTGTGAGGCAAGGCCGGGACCTGGAGCACTCGGGCCGGTACGTGTCGTGGGCTCGCCGCGCGTCGGATGGTCTGCCTGATGCGAGCCTCGAGCTCGGCGTCGAGCGTGGAGCCATCCCTCAAGACGAGCAGCAGCCACACCTCCTCGCCGTCCTCGCGGCGCTTGCCCACCGCACACGCCTCGACGACCTCCGGAACGTCCTCCAGCGGCCGATAGACCTCCGCCGTGCCGATCCGCACGCCAGCTGGGTTCAGCGTCGCGTCCGAGCGGCCGTGCACGATCACACCGCCCTCCGCGGTGCGTTCGATCAGGTCGCCGTGGTGCCACACGCCGGGGAAGCGTTCGAAGTACGCCGCCCGGTAGCGCTCGCCGCGCTCGTCGCCCCAGAACCCGAGCGGCATCGACGGCAGCGCAGCGCGGCACACGAGTTCGCCCTGGACGCCCGCGGGGAGGGGCCGACCGCGCTCATCGAACACCGCCAGGTCGACACCCAGGCCAGGTCGTTGCAGTTGGCCGTCGAACACCGGAAGCGTCGGAACGCCCAAAGCGAAGCAGCCGACGATGTCGGTGCCCCCCGAGATGCTCGCCAGGTGCACGTCCGCCTTGACGCGCTCGTACACGAACGCGAACCCGGACGGGGCGAGCGGCGAACCGGTCGAGGCGACCGTCCGCAACGCCGACAGGTCGGCGGCCGCGCCCGGCTCGACGCCGGCCGCGGCCAGCCCATGGAGGTAGCGGGCCCCGGTGCCGAACAGCGTGACGCGCTCGCCCTCGACCAGACGCCACGCCGCCAGTGCATCGGGCACCGCCGGCGAGCCCTCGTACAGCACCAACGTCGCACCCTGGACCAGGGCCGACACGAGCCAGTTCCACATCATCCACCCGAGGGTGGTGACGTAAAGCACCCGGTCGCCCGGCCGCACGTCGCAGTGCAGCCGGTGCTCCTTGTGGTGCGTGAGCAGCACGCCGCCGGCACGATGCGTGATCGCCTTCGGCACACCCGTGGTCCCCGAGCTGTACAGCACCGCGAGGGGGTGATCGAACGGCAGCGAGGCGAAGGCCGGGGCATCGGCGCCGTCGTCAACCGCGCGCTCACGGCGCCATGCCGACCACGTGACGCCGGCGTCGGCGCCCGCCGTGACGCTCCCATCGAGCTCGTTCGCCACGGGGAGCCACACCAGGCGCCGTAGCCCCGGCAGACCCGCAGCGATCCGCGCCGCGCTCGCGCGGACGTCGAACCTACGACCGCCGTAGCGGTACGCCGGTGTGGCGAAGAGCAACGACGGCCGCACCTGCTCGAACCGCGCCAGCGCCGCGTCGGCGCCGAAGTCGGGCGAGCACGACGTGAACACCGCTCCAGTGGCCGCGCAGGCCAGGTACACCACGACGGCCTCGATGCGGTTCGACGCGATAGCGGCCACGCGGTCGCCGACGCCCACACCCTCCGAGCGCAACGCCCGCTGCACCTCGGCGACGTCGCGCGCGAGCTCCGGCCACGTGACCGCCTCGCGCGTGCCGGCCTCGTCGATGGCGACGATCGCCTCGTGCCCCGCGCCCGGCAGGGACCCGCCGTCGAGCAGGGCGCGGGCGACGTTCAACGACGCACCCTCGAACCAACGGGTCGACGCCATGTCGGCGCCGCTCGTGACACGCCGCCAGGGGCTGTCGAACGGCACGCCCGACCAGCGTGCGTACGCATCCCAGAACGCGTCGCGCTCGCGCACGCTCCACTCGTGCAGAGCGTCGTAGCCAGCCACGTCGGCAGCGAGGTGCGTGCGGACATGGCCCTCGAACGCGTGCATCGCGCTCGATCGGACGCGCTCGACGGACGGGGTCCAGCGGGGCTCGCTCACCGCGCTCCTCTCTCGACGCGAGGCGCCGACGGTCATGATGCCGCAGTCTACGCGCGCCCTCCGGTACACTGCCGCATGTTCCGTCCCGGACGAGGGTCCTCACGCACCAACGACGACGCGCGCTTCGACCTGCGGCAGCTGCGTCGCCTCTGGAGCGTGACGCGCCCGTACCGCGCACGCCTGTGGTTCGCGGTCGCGGCCACCGCCGTCGCTTCGCTGCTCGGCGTCGCCTTCCCGGTCATCGTCGGCGACCTGTTCAACACCGCCTTCGGCGTGCAGGCCGACATGGACTTCACCAGCGTGCTGCGCGGCGGCGAGAGCGTTGCCAACGGCGCCACGACGGCGACTCCGGCCGACCTCAACCAGATCGGGCTGATCCTGGCCGCCGTGTTCTTGGTGCAGGCGGCCTTCAACTTCATCCGCGTCTACCAACTCGGCTACGTCGGCGAGGCGGTCGTCGCCGACCTGCGCAAGCAGCTCTTCGGACACCTGATGGGGCTCTCGCTGGGCTTCTTCGAGCGGCGCAAGACGGGCGAGATCACCTCGCGCCTCACGAGCGACATCGCCACGGTGCAGTCCGCCGTCTCGCAGGCCGTGGCGCAGTTCATCAACCAGGGCATCTCGCTGATCGGCGGCGTGATCGTGCTGTTCGTGATCAGCACGCAACTGACGCTGGTGATGCTGGCGATCCTGCCCGCCGTGATCGTCGCGACCGCGATCTTCGGACGGCGCCTGCGGCGCATCAGCACCGCGTTCCAAGACGAGGTCGCGGCGGCGAACGCCAACGCCGAGGAGGCCATCGTCGGCATCCGTATCGTGCAGTCGTTCACGGCCGAGCGCTTCGAGGCAGCCCGCTACGGTGCGGCCATCGACACCGCCTTCGGCTCGGCGATCCGGCGCGCGCGGGTGCGTGCGTACTTCATCCCGACCGTCATCCTGGCGATGTTCTCGGGCATCGGCGTGGTGCTGTGGTACGGCGGCCAGCAGGCCCTGGCCGGCACGCTCGCACCCGGCACGCTCATCACCTTCTTGCTGCTCACGGTGATCGTCGCGGGCTCGATCGGCACGTTCACGGGCCTGTACAGCCAGCTGCAAGAAGCCATGGGCGCCTCGAATCGCATCTTCGAGCTCCTCGACATGCAGCCCGACCTGCCCGTGAGCGACACTCCTCGGACGTGGGACGACGTGCGCGGCGAGGTCCGGCTCGAGGGCGTGCGCTTCCGCTACGGCGATCGCGGCGACGCCTGGGTCCTCGACGGCGTCGACCTGCGCGCCGCTCCGGGGGAGGTGGTCGCCCTCGTCGGACCGTCAGGGGCCGGCAAGACCACGCTGGTGACGCTGATCCCACGCTTCTACGACCCCGTCGAGGGCCGCGTGCTCGTCGACGGCATCGACGTCCGCGACCTCGATCCACACGCGCTGCGCGAGCACATCGGCATCGTGCCGCAGGAGAGCCTGCTCTTCTCCGGGACGATCCGCGACAACGTTCGCTACGCGCGGCCCGATGCCGGTCACGACGAGGTCGTCGCAGCGGCGACCGCAGCGAACGCCGACGTCTTCGTGCGCGAGTTCCCGGACGGGTACGACACGCTCGTCGGAGAGCGCGGCGTCACCCTCTCCGGCGGGCAGCGCCAGCGCATCGCCATCGCCCGCGCCCTGCTCAAGAACCCGCGCATCCTCATCCTCGACGAGGCCACGAGCTCGCTCGACTCTGAGTCCGAGGCGCTCGTCCAGACCGCGCTCGAGCGGCTGATGCGGGGGCGCACCACGTTCGTGATCGCCCATCGCTTGTCGACGATCGTCGGCGCGGACCGGATCGTGGTCATCAACGGCGGACGCGTCGTCGAGACCGGAGACCACCGCACGCTGCTCGCGCGCGGCGGCCTGTACCGCGATCTCTACGAGACGCAGTTCCGCAGCGTCACCAACGCCTGAAGCGGCGCCGCCCGCCACCGCACCTCACACCAACTGCGCGTCGAGCGTCACCTCTACTGAACGCAGCGCGGGCGCTGCCGGGCACCGCATCTACACCAACTGCGCGTCGAGCGTCACCTCTACTGAACGCAGCGC